>CAJTTQ010000003.1:6208-11437 GCA_910579145.1 uncultured Eubacterium sp. | reverse complement strand
AAACTTTCTTTGGCTTTTTTCTGCAATTTATTTCCCTATAAAGTGATATATTTTACAACTTTAGTCAAAATATTTAAAATCTTACAAAAAAACTCATAAAAATCTAAAAAAAACTCTTGAAATTATTTTTGATCCATGAAACAATTATTTTAACAGTAATCATCCTAAATAATTAAAAGTATAAATATGTTTAATTTTTTAAGAAAGGATGATTATTATGTTAATACTTATTTTGCTTTTTATCATTGCATCATTAGTTGTCTTATTATCATTTCTCTTTTGCTATAAATATAGGAAACAAAATGAAAATGATATATCTATCAAGCAAAAGATTCATGTTAAATTTAGTATATTTAAAAATACATATGCTGAATTTGATTATGAAACAAACGACAAAAAAAAGAGTACACCTCCATAAACACAACATTTATGGAGGTCTTTAAGAAAAAATTTACATATACGTATTTGCTTGTCAAATTTCCTATTTTATTTTCATTTCAGCAGGTTACCCAGCACAGAACTTAATCCTGTACCGATGACAATTTCTGAAATGTAAGATACGCATTTTTCTTTTGCAAAACCTCTTCTTCTGTATAATCTGGAGCAATAAGGGACTTTATATCGTTTTCCGGTATCTGGAGTTTTCTCAATTCCTGTATCATATCTTTCCGTGTACTGCTGACAAAATCCGAAGAATATATTTCAAACAACGTCATGCTGTCATATTCTTGTAGGAACTCGTGATACCGCTGTTTCTTTGTCTCTTCCTGTTCCCTGAAACAGACTTCATTCAGGCGTTCCAAAGAAATATCCTTTCCTTCCATTTTGGTCTCCTGATCAAGCTGCCTTCCTAATTGATCTAGGTCCATTTTCATAAAATCTAAAGCATCAATGCTATAAATGTCTATATTCTCGCCTTTTTCCGTAAGTTTTTTCAGATAATCCATACTTTCCTGATTTACAATCCTGCAAACATCCTTATCATCCAGCAAACCCGAATCCGGCTTTTGATAAATGCCATAAGATTTTGCGTTCTTATATTCTTCATACTCCCATGGAAACCATTTTTTGTCCCGGAGCGGTTCTTCGCCACGGACAAAAATGATACACTCATCCTGCGGAAGCAATCTTACCTCATACTCCATCATCAACTCACGACCAAGCACATCCATATTTTCACTGTATGAACCTGACGTACCCCTACTCTCCCCGCTTGTCTTCTTGTCGATCGTCCACTTGCCTAGAAGTTTCGTTATGTACTCAAATGTACTTTGCTCATTCCCACCCAGGTAAATAAACGTGTCGCAATTACCCACTACGCCTTCCCATGCACCATCTTTGAAAAGCTGCTTAATCTGTGCAAGAGACTGTAGCATGGGAACACAGTAAATACCTCTACTTCGGCAGGTAGCAAGAACCTTATCGAAGTTTGCCGGCATTTTTGTATTTGCAAACTCATCCAGCCAGAACCCAACATCTATCGGAAGACGTCCGCCATATAACCTTGCCTGGTAATACAAATCTTCCAGTAACAGCGTATAAATCATTCCTGGTACAAAGTTATAGGTCGTATCATTATCTGGAATTACAATAAATAAATTGATTTTCGTTTTTCCATCACCGTCCCTGCCCGTTCCAATCTCATTTAATGGTATATCATTCCCCGAAAAGATATTCAAAAGCTCTGGATTATCAAATGGTTGCATCCGTGCATTGACTGTCATAAGAACACTACGTTTTGTATCCGCGGCACCACCACGAAATCTTTTATAGGATTTAACTGCCGGATGATCAGGCTGCTCCGTTTCCAAGGCCAACATTCTCTTATCCAGTTTAGTAGGTGTATCAGCAGACTTTATCTCTGCCTCATCTAATAAATATAATATCGAACGCATATCTTTTTCCAAACGGATCGTCTTCCTTCTTTCATTTACAAATGTTTGCGGACATTGTAACCAGACATAAAAGAAAATACTCTCTAAAAATACAATTTCTGCTTTTTCCCAGAATGGATCGGCAGTTGAATTCTGAATGTTGTCACTGTTTGTATTTTGGATCAGATTGGATATCAGCTTGCTAACATCCATCTGGGTTCGCAAAAATAAAAATGGATTGATACGCATACTCTTTTCCATTTCACAAAGATTGATGACACATACAGCCGTATCTTTCTGCTTCGCCAGGAATGTCCCCAGTTCCTCCAATAAACTTCCTTTGGGGTCAGTATATACGTTGGAGCCGTGACACCGCAGCAGATTTGGTGTCAGAAAAAAAGAGGTTTTTCCCGCACCCGATCCACCAACCACAAAAATGTTCCCATTCCGAAGTGTAGATTCATCATACCGGAAACGTATATTTTTGGACAATACCTTGTTATCCCCTTCTATCTCCGTTCCAAATTTCGCATTAAAAGCTGGTATATTTCCCCATTTGGCAGAACCATACTCTTGTCCGTGCATAAGCGTATTATTCATTTTTACATATTGTGTGAATACAAAGATTGCCCATAGTAACAATGCTGAAAGTACAATCCCCATGCTTTTTTCGTTATAACACTGTAAGGGATGTCGCAAACACCACTCATACGTTTCAATCATGTTATTCAGTTTGATCTCACTCATAAGCAATCCACTGGCACAGTAAGACATATACATCCATGCCGGAAGAACAAGAAAACAAATAATCAGGAAATTCCGTAATCTCAATTTCCTGATATCTGTAATACTCCTTACCACGTTACTCATATCGTTTTCCCTCCTTGCGTTGGATTCTTTAAAATTTTATCCTTTACTAGTTCAAGGTTTCTCTGGTGCATTGTATCCTTACCAGTAACCGATTTCTTTGCAGCAAAAGTTTTAGCAATTTCTTCATTATTCATCAGCATACCTGATTTTCGCTTTCCACTTTTAATATCATGAAGAGAAATCTCCATTTTCCCTTTCTTATCTAAAAAAATCTGTGCCTGCCTGCCGTCTTTACTGATTACCATATCCTCTTTCGGAATGGAAATCAATCGGGCTGTTTCTTCTAGCTCCGGCTGTCCCTCTTCCGGAAGTTTGGCAATATACAAACCCGGACTTTCTGCTACAAGCTGTTTTTCCAGATTGATAGTAACTGGAAGATAATCTGTATTCCCCGCCTTTTCCTTAACACGTTCATTCAATAATGACTTCCGTACATTTTTCTCTGTTTGGTTTTTTGGTGTCTGCAACAGTGTTTTTTCCAGTTCATCCATTCCAGATACCCCCCTATTCACATTTTTGTTACCAGGGGGTAATAAATCATGTCCTAGGGCAGAATCCATCCGACCCTGCCCCTTCGTAAAATCCGGCAGAATTTCCGTGTCATCCATTCTTGCCCGTTCAGACATCTTTTTATACTTTGCGACCACTTTATTATAATTTCCCTTTATATTTTTAGCTGCCGGATCCTCTTTTCGTAAGTGGGTATAAATAACCTTTCTGTCATCAAATAGCAGACAGTCCTCTTTTTTTACTGTCATCGTCTGCTTATGCTGCGTTCCCGGCACATAGCACAAATAACTGTCTTTATCCTCCCGTTTCAATAATGTCCCGACATCAATGCTGATCGGAACATACCTATCATTTTTGTTACGCTCCCGGATTGTCTGCAAAAGGCTCATTTGCTTTTCCTGCTGATACCCCTTTTCTGCCAATTCGTTCAATACTTGCTGTGCTTTTTCATCCCCCATCTTCTCATATTGTTCCAGACTGATTTCCGCTGCTTCCACTTCCAGCTTATCTTTGTAATATTCCACAACCGCTTTAACCCGGTCAGCGTCCTGCGGATTATAGGCAATCTGTGTATAACCGTCGCCCATGTTTAAATCCGGGAGTTCCGCAAACGAAACATTCAATTTTTTCAATCTGTCATAAAAGCCGATCAGCGACTTTTCATCTTCAAATGGAATGTTCAGTATGTCATACTGACCGCCTGTTAATTTTTCCAAATCCTTTACCCGCATTGTATTATGTGTTCCGTCACTGGCATAATGGAGTTTCATTTTTAACTGCATCCGCTTTAAATCAACCAAATCTGCTCCTTTTAATACTCCTTTTGCCGACAAACGGATTCCCTTCATCAATCCGGATAAACCTCTTCCAGTCAGCTCCAGTACTTGTACCATGGTTTGTATTTCTTCACTCATACGTCATCCTCACTTTCTACCTCTCATCTATGATTTTTTTTTGCCAAATAGTCCTTTTTTTGTTTTATCCAGTTTCCACCACGATATGTACTTTTCCATCTGTGCCGGCGAAATGTCAGGAGACGCAAAGGCTAAAATTTCTTCCTCCGGCATCCGCAGCTTTACCGCCTTGTCCAATTTCTCTAATTGTAAAGGAGTAAAAGTTCTCCCGTCTAACATCCTTTTTCGCAAAATGCTATAGTCGGATTTCTTTTTTCCATCACTGGCTTTGTCATTCTGGATCGCTTTTTCATTCCGCAAAAAATCTCTTTCCTTTGTCAGTGATTCCACAGATTTTTGGAGCGAACTGTTTCTGCTTTCTAATTTATTGTTTGATTCTTTTAGTTCAGCAAGTATCGTTTTTACTTGTTCCAGTTCTTTTTCGCTCTTTATCTGATCTTGTACGGATTTCTCTATCATGGATTCTGTTTCTGCAATGTATGCCTGATGATTTTTCTCCAGACGTGCAACTTCTTTTTTCAAATATGCGTTTTCCTCCTTTAAAAGAGCAAGTTCCTCCCCGTTTGCAGCATTCCTTTCCGCTAGTTTCCGGCTTTTTTCTTCCAGCCCCTTAAATTTTTCCTGCTGCTTTTTTGCCAGTTGACTATTTAAAAGTTCTTCCGGATACTCCGGCAGCCCTTCCGGCATGACAGCCAGCGGAATATCAAGAAGCAGACACAGCCTCATCAGATCACATCTATAAATGCTTTTTGTTTCTGCCATATACTGTTCAATCTGTTCCAGTGGCATATGATAAAAAATACCCAGGCATAAAAACAGAGATTCAACGCTTCCTTTTTCGATCTGGTGTTTTTCTGCTAACTGATGATAGAGTTTACTTTGTTCGTCTGTCATGTGATTTCTCCTTTCTGGAAATCACGGATTCTTGTAGCTCCTGCTCCGCAATCTCCTGATTTGATATTTCTTTTTCGCTTCTTTGAGGGACATCCTGCCTCTTCATTTTCTTTAATTCTGACAACTCCATTTTCCATTGTTTGATTTGATTTAACACATCCGGCTCT
>CAJTTQ010000003.1:0-6196 GCA_910579145.1 uncultured Eubacterium sp. | reverse complement strand
CGGTATCATGCCATTGGAAAGACGATGTTGTGTAAAGGTAATCTGTTTTTGCAGATCAAATATTATTTCCGACAGATTGTGTTCGGAACGGATATTATGCTTATACAGTTCACCTACCTCGTTCATCATACGATGAATGGCACGTACACTTTGTTCATGCTCTTTGAGAGTTGTTCCGGTTCGATGATATAATCTTCTTGCCGATAACATCCTTCGTACAAAGTACTGCTGGTAGGAAGTAAGATCTCTATAAGGAATATACGTCCGGCGAAAATATCCATTCTGAAAAAAATCTTTGTCCTGGCGAAATATCACGCAAAAAATTTCTTTATTCTCTTCCCTCTGTTTCGGATCCATTCTGTGATTGACAGTATCGTTTCCTGGATCCGAAACTTCCTTGGGCTTCAAAGAGTGTTCCATGATCTTTCGTTCAATATCTTCTGGCATGTAGCCGGGGGACAGCCTGTATGACCGAACCGCTTTGCCCTTTCCTGACGGTTTCAATGATAAGTAAACGCCATAATCTTTTGATACCCCCTCACGAACGGAATAATGGAAATCACGCTGCAACCGAGCCTTAAAATCCGCATACGATTTACTCACCTCGATACATCTGTCTATCGTCTTTTCTATTTCCGATTTCCAGTCTTTTTCCGGTGAATAATCCAGCGACTTGTCTTTTTCTTTGACATATCCGGTATGATACTTATCACATATGCGGTTTGTTAGTGGCTTTATTACCTTTTCCCATTCATTTTTTCCATAATGGTATTTTCCACCGCCTCTTTTTACCGAATTAAAAATGAGGTGCATATGGGTAAGTTCCCGGTCGCTGTGTTCCGCTACCACAAAATCATACTCCACACCCAAATATTCCTCCGCCCATTCTTTGATAAAGTTCAAAGCATCGTCATGGGAAATCATTTCATCTTTGGAAAATGAAAATTTCCAGTGATAACCTTGCCTTTTCCCATGAGAAGGATATACTTTCTTAGTGAGAAAAAAGGTATCTATTATCTCTTCTGGTGTTACACCGCTGTTACTGTACACCTTCCCCTTGGTTTTCCACTCCTGCATCACATAGCCAATTGCCCGTTTCAAATGGGATTCTGACCCGATGGGCTGTCCCATCTTAATTATGATCGGCATAAGAACCTCCTTTCCTAGTCCGAATGAAACGTGCGGATCACTTCGTTTAGCAGCTTACGGATTTCTTTCATTCGATCCGTCACATCCCTGCTCGCCTTCGTAAGACGGTATTCATTATACTTTTTCGCTATCTGGTTAATATTTACACCTATCTTATTTATTTCATAGACCAGACGGAGGTTGATTTCCTCAAATTCTTTTCTGGTAACGTCCGGTGGATGTGCAAGGATTGTCCTCACATAAGAACTGACATTTTGTCCATTCTCTTTTGCCATCTGGTTAAGAGATTCCTTTTCCTTTTTTGTCAGACGAACCAGCAATATTTCAGTACGCTTTTCCGTTCTCATGAACACCGTCCCTCTCTTTTTCATAATTCATGCGTTTTTTCCGTAAGTTTTACGTAAAAACGTCATCTTTTTTACGGATTTACTCCGTAATTTATTCCGCTGTCCCGTACTTTTTACGGAAAATCCAAAGGCTGTTTTACAGTATTTTTACGGAATTTGTCTTTTGTTTCCGTGTTTTTTACGGAATTTTCCCTCTTTTTCCGTAAAAAGTACGTTATATTTGTGGTGATTGTGAATGGCAAGACACGCATTTTGTATATACAAAATGCAGTCTTGTTAGGGAAGTGTCCCTAATACCCTCTTATATCTATAAAAGTACGGAAAATATCCGTACTTTTATAAGACCCCTTTTATTCCGTCTATCAAGTCCGGAGAATTCTTTGGAAGACGGATATAAAGAGTATCTATCATATGTTCCATCCGATACATACGATTTAGCTCTTCTGCTGAAAACTGTGAAACCTTTTTCAGTGTTTCATAAATATGTTTCTTATCTGCCACCATTTCTGCCATAGAAAAAATATTTTCCCTAGACAAACTGGTTACGTTGCAGGAAAACTCTTCCCATTCCCAATCCAGTTTATCCATAAAATCTTTTTCCTTGAATCTAATCTCTGACATACCTGTCTCCTTCCTTACCCGACATCTTTATGCGTTTTCTTTTTTGCCTTGCTCTTCTTTTTCTTAGCAGTCTGTTTTTTCTTTACCTTTTCACGCTCCTTTTTCAGCTTCTCCTGTTCCCTCTTATCCTCTGCTTTTTTTATTGAAAGAACATCACTCTCCGAATAGCTGCTTTTGGTAACAATGACAGAATCACTTCTCAAATTGTAATCAACCTGATACACGCTGCCTACGTTCGATAAAACATATGAAGTCACATTACTGCTTTTAGCAGATGTTTTCTGATACTCCATTTTTACCACAGAGGTTGCCTGTTCTTTTTCGCACTCTATCTTCAGGGCAGATACCATTGACTCATAAGAAGCATCGGTCATAAATCCGAGGAATATTTTTAATCCATCTGTATCCAGCTCGTAACCTCGTGGTTCTTCTGTTACCGAAATCTGTGATTCCAGATCAGGTGTGATTTCCGGATTGACTGGTTCTGAAATCCCCCCACCGGACACTGCTGTCCCGCTGACAGATACCCCGGTGACAGCTCCACCGCTGACACTGGTTGTCGGTATCTCTTCTCTATAAACACTATAATATGCCCTAAAACTCATCCAGAATCCCAGAGCAACCAAACAGAGAGCCAGTAACACAAATCCTGCCATACACCGCCTGCCCTTTCCCTGATCTCTTTGCTTCCAGTAAAAACATCTGATTTTTTTTAACATATTTCTTATCATCCTTTCCTTATTCTTGATTCCATTTTTTCAACCTGCGAAAGTAAGTAAAGTTACTGTATGAGCCTAACATAACGCCTGACGTGTTTCCCGTTAGAGAAGAACCGCTCTCGGATGTACAATGCAGCCATATCTTCGTACCATCCTTCCGTTTCCCGCAATAAATCCCAACATGATTTGCACCCCCGGTAGGTGCTGTCGCACTTTTTAAACCAATATCTCCTGGCTTCAGCTCATCTGCCGACACGGTAACAAATTTTGTGGAATTGATAAAAGTGGCGGTAGTGGAACCATAAGGAATCCCGGTAAACCCGCTTTTATGGAAACACCATGCCACGAACGAAGAACAATCTAGTACCGTCGGATTATCCCTGCCATCATCCTGGCGTGGCGGATCAAGCATCCCATATGTAACCTTACCGCAGAGGGAAGCCCCTTTTCCTATTACGTTCCACACCTTTGAACTGCTTGCCTCATTATTTTCCTTGAGTTCTTTCATAAGGTTTGCAGCTCCTTCATTTGTTATGGTGGTTTCGACATTGGGAACATAATAGCGTAATACATGAGGTACGTAATCTACATCTCCATAACTGCTATAACCAAGACTATTGCACATCCTTTGTGAAAACAAAACCGCGTTCTCTGCGGAATACCCACCATAATTTGTTAATGCCCAGTCAATATATCCGTTCCCGAAGTTATATCCCTGAAGGGCAAGGGATATGAGAGGGATATCAGAGGAATCCTTGCTGCCACTCTTTGACAGACAGTCGCTAAGTTCGTGAACACCACAGTCAATACTTTCCTCTGCGGTATCAATTGGCGGATTTGTGTTATAGTAAGACTGCTCTGCCTGCATGACATCCGTACCATTTCCACCACTCTCCTGCTCTATAACAGCGAGACACAAATCCACATAGTCCTCAATCCCGTACTGTTCGCAATATTTCTCAACCAACTCCCGGTAGCTTTCTGTCTGCTCCGATACCTGGCACTGGTACGTGGCTGAATCCGTCCCCGTTTCTGCCCCACCCATGACACCAATAATAATCGCAAAGACACCAATAAAAGCACCTGAAATACATACGAACATCCCCAGTATCAACAAGGCAGATTCCGAAGACAGTTTTTCCACTGACTTCCTCAATAACTTTTTCAGGGATTCCGCTGCTTTCTTTCTGGTTTCTTTAAACTTTTCCGCTAGTCTTTTTCTCCAGGGCATCTGCTCTTCTTGCCTTTTACGCCTAAAAAGTTTCTTTTGGTTGGACTTGTCCAATTTTTTATGAATCAGTTTAACGTGCTGTCTGACAGAATAGTATCCTCTTGCTGCATTTCCAGACACCCGGCTCTCCAGAGATGACGTTTCCTCCTGATTATCGTTCGTATTTGATTCCGACAGCAGAGCATTCATGACAACCGCCATATCACCAGTTATAGAAGCAGCTCTTTCCCGAACCAGTGGCTGGCTGCCGGACACATGCTGACAAGATTCCATCTTCTCTATCAGGCACGCAACCTCATCCGGTTTCTCTTTACGTAAATGTACCTTACCTTTTACAAATGCCTTCCCTTTCTCCTTCTTTTCCATGTTCAAGAGAATGCGTTCTGCTTTTTTCAAAAACCGTTTCTGGTCTATGTAAGAAAATTGCAGAAAGCGTTTCCTGGCTGCTGGGTGCATCTGATCCACAATGGACTTTTCCGTTTCCGTTAGTCTTGTCTTTGCACGGTATCTTTGTTTCCGTTCCGCATACTGCTCTCTGCTCCTTTGCTTAACGCTTGAGTGGACAGTTCTTTCCCGGTCTGGTTTGTTTTTACTGCTCATAGGCGATTCCCCGTCTCATGAGAATTTTGAACGATTTCATGGAAATCCGTATTGAAAAGGCGGTATAACTCACTTTCTTTCTTCACGGTATTATCAAATGGCACGATCTTTTTTCCAAAGCGGATTAAACCACCACCCTTTTTTGCCCCATTTACATAGCCGATCTGTGTCTCCGATACTTCAAAAAGTTGTTCCACAGTCTGTCTGTCCATAACACCCTGATCCAGCAAGGTAGTAAACTCACTGTTTGATACCATAGTCTGAATTTCCCGGTTTCTCGTTCCATCAATGATATTCTGTGTAATCCCCGTACAGATTCCTCCACGTTTTCTGACCTCTCTCCACATCCTCTGCACCGCCAACAGTGAATATTCGTCATCCCACAATTCGTGAATCTCATCAATATAAACCCAGGTTGCCACTCCGCTTGCCTGGTTATACTTGATCCGGCTTGTGATACTCTCAAGCATGACGAGCATCGCCATAGCACGCATCCGTTTACCCAGTTCCGACAGACCATATACCGTAAAGCGGTTTGATTCTGACGTAGACTGTTCTCTGGAGAAGATATTCAGTGTGCCATTCGCAAACACCTCTAGCTGTTCCCCCAGTTCCTGTGCTGAACCGTTTTCCCTCTCTTCCATGATCCGGGTACGCATAATTGGTATTGTTGGACTGGTAAGGCTTTTTTTCTCTTTTCTGCTTCCATTTTCTTTTATATTGAAATAATTCTCATACATATCTCTTACCGCCCGGTCAATAACAGAAATGTGACGGCTGCTGATAGGTGTTGGTTTCAACGCCTGTTCACAGATAGCATAGGCAAACTCCGCTTTTTCTGCCACAAACCGGTCTTTATCCTGTACAATCTCCGGCACATGAAATGGATTGATAAAAAATACATTTTCTTCAGACTGAGTAAGATTGATATACTGACCGCCCCAGTTTTCTGCAATACCACGATATTCTCCCATTGGATCGATCAAGGCAACATCATCTTCTGAAAAACAGAGAACCTGTCCCATCTCCATTTTTTCGTCAAAGGATTTACCGGAGCCGGGAACGCCAAAAACAAAACCATTTCCGTTTTTCAGTTTTTTCCGGTTTCCTATGATGAGATTTTTAGTTACCTCATTGACACCATAGCAGTAACCGCCCTCTTCCTGAATTTCCTGCACGTTAAATGGTGCAAACACAGAAAGAGAATCCGTCGTTAAAGAACGCATTGTATCAATGAATCTGGCACCAGTAGGGAGCGTCGTGTTCATAGCGTCCATCTGATTGTAGGAATGGGGTACGATATCCATATTATAAGTTTTTCCTATGATATGAACCTTTTCTTTTCGTTCTTCCAGTTCCTCCATCGATGACGCCTTGATCAGAACAGTGATACCAACATAAAAAAGACGTTCATCAAAGGAGCGAATGCCATCGAGCATTTCTTCTGCCTCCTCCTGCTGGCGTCTCTTCTCATAAGAAATATTACTGGAAAAATCCCCGTTTTTGTTCTTTACCTCCTGCTGGCGGAT
>CAJTTQ010000002.1 GCA_910579145.1 uncultured Eubacterium sp. | reverse complement strand
ATATTTTCCCAAAATCCCACAATATTCAGTTGTCAATATGCAAATCTAAGCTAGCTCTTATGAATCCGAGAGGCTATATATACCAGCGCCATTTCCCCACATCCTCTCACGCATAATACTGCGCCTGCGCGCTCCACATCTCATGATAAAGCCCTTCCTCATCCCCGACCAGTTCCTCGTGGCTTCCCTGCTGCACGATCCGGCCGCCGTCAAACACGAGGATCTGATTGCAGAAACGGCAGCTCGACATGCGGTGTGAAATGTAAATGGCCGTCTTGTCTCCCACCAGCTTATCAAAACTCTGGTAAATCTCATACTCCGACACTGGGTCCAGTGCGCTCGTCGGCTCGTCGAGGATGACGAGCGGTGAATCCTTGTACAGCGCGCGGGCGATCGCGATCTTCTGCGCCTCCCCGCCGGAAATCTCGACTCCGTCCTCCTCCAGCTTATAAAGACTCGTATGGATGTCCTGATCCAGTGTGCCGAGCCTCTCAGAAAAACCGGCTTTTTCCAGGCAGCTTCTGACTTTCTTTTCATCAAATTCCTTCGACACCGCCACATTTTCCGCAATCGAGAACGAAAATAATTTGAAATCCTGAAATACCACCGAAAACAGCTGGATATACTCATTGTAATCATAATACCGGATATCCACGCCATTCAGCAGGATCTGTCCCTCGGTCGGATCATACAGACGGCACAACAGCTTGATAAACGTTGACTTGCCGGCACCGTTTGGCCCGACGAGCGACATCTTCTTTCCGACTTTCAGCTTCATCGTAATATGCTTTAATACCGGCTCCTTACTGTTTGGATACGAAAATGACACGTCCCGGAATTCAAACTCATATTCATTGTCATCCCGTTTTTCGATCGGCAGCGTACCGTTGTATTTCTCATTTTCTATTTCCATAAACTCTTCAAAATACGCGAGGTAGCGGGCACAAATAGATATTTCCATATAGGTTCTGACGACGCTTCCCAGCGCCACACTGAATTTCGTAAACGCACCCACATATCTTGCCACACTGCCGATGCTGACGAGGCCAAGTCCCGCTTTGACACCGACGTAAATGTAACTGGCGATCGTATACGCCACACTGCCCCATTCGTTCAGGAAAGAATAGGTTTCAACCCGCTTTCTCATTTCCACAAAGACATTCCACATACTGCCGATGTCATGGCGAAACCTCCCGCTGAACGTGTCCGCAAAGTCATACATCCTGACATCCTTTCCTTTTCCATAATTGGACGCATCCATCATGAAGGACATATAGTAAAAAAAGTGCCTGTTCGCATCAATGTTGATGTCAAACTCCTCCTTTTGGATCGCCCCGATCCGCCGCTGGCTCCACGCGAGAAGCAGAAGCTGGCCGACTAATACGAGGTTCAAAGAAAGGCTGCCAAAATGCGACTGGACAAACCCAAAAAACGATGTCACAGGCATATCTCCCACGGCAAAGAACACCGGGATAAACACCGCGGCCGCATAGATCAGATCGGACACAACTCCGATCATATTGGCAAGCCTGTCACAGAAAACCGTAATGTCTCCATTCGCATTCATTCCCTCCCTCGCCTTATGGATGCACTCCAGTGTTTCCTTCTTTTCCAGTATCTCGTAATCAAACGTTAATCCTTTTTCGGAAATCATTTTCTGGATCTGTTCCGCCAGCAGATACTTCCTTATGTTGATAAGTTTGTCAAGTCCCCAGCAAAGCATGTTGAGCACAAAATTCAAACCGATCATCCACAATGCGTACTGAAAGATCTGGTCAAACTCCTTCTTTTGAAACAGCGCGTCGATGATAATACTGCTGCCTACAATATTTACATAAGGAATCGCCGCGCCTGCCAATTTCATCAGTACAAGAAGCGGTAAAAAACTGGGACATAACCGGTGTACGATCTTTAGTACAAGCCGGACTGCTTTCTTGTTTTTCATAAAGATCCCCCTTTCTGAAGCTCTGCCTGCCCTGCGCTCTCTTCTTTCGTGTAATAATGGCTCTGTATTTCAAACATTTCGGTATAGGCGCCTTTTTTTGTCAACAGTTCCTCGTGCGTTCCGCGCTCTGCCACCTTCCCATTCTCCAAAAACAGGATCTCATCGCAGAAACGGGTACTTGCCAGCCGATGCGAGATAAATACAGAGGTCTTTTCTCTCGTCATCTCATTGTACATCTCGTAAATGCGGCTCTCCGCGATCGGGTCGAGCGCGCTCGTCGGCTCATCTAATATCAGACATTTACCGTCCTTGTACAGCGCACGGGCGATCAGAAGTTTTTGGATCTCCCCGCCCGAAAAATTGACACCGTCCCGCTCGAGCGTCTGGGTAATATACGTATCTTCTTTCTTATCCAGGGAACGGATCTTATCCCATATATCCGCTTCCCGCAGGCAGTGGCGCACCCTGTCCCCGTCGATGTCCGCTTCCTTTCCTCCCGGGATATTCATCGCCACAGTAAACGCGGACATAAAGCCATCCTGGAATACCGGAGAGATCAGCTTGCCATACTCGTCCATATCATAATCTTTCGTACTGATTCCATTGACGAGCACCTCTCCCTCGGTCGGCAGGTAAAATCCACACAATAATTTGACGATCGTCGTCTTTCCGGCTCCATTATTTCCCACGAGCGCCACCTTTTTCCCCGGCTCGATGACGAAACTAAGATGGGACAAAATATCCGCTCCATCCTCTTCATAGCGGAATGACACATCGCGAAACTCGATCGACATCCCGCAGGAAAGGTCAGGTGTTTCCCCGCTTCCATGCTGGAACACATCCTTGATCTCCATCGCTTCTGCATAATGTTCTGCTTCTACATTTGTCTCCATCACCTGCGACAAGTGGGTGACTGTCTCATTCATCCACACGGTAAAACTGGCCACGACACCGACGTAAAACATAAACTGTGCCACCGATATACTGCCATTTAGCACCATACGGATCAGAATCAAATACATGACGAGATCCCTGATCAGATTTCCCACCTGCTCCCCCACCGTCGAGAAGTACCAGTGCAGTTCCTGTTTCGCGATCACGCGTCTCATGATCCGAAGCTGCTCATCAAAAATATCCCGGAACCAGTGTTCCACATGATAAATCCTGATATCCTTCCCGTACTCCAGGGAGATCCCCTGATGTTCGAGCATGGAATTGACGCGCCCCGCCTTATACCGGTCATCGGCCAGCCTGCGCCAGTAGAGGATCGCGTGCTTTTTCAGAAAATACGTGGCGACCGTCGTGACCGCTACGATGACCAGAACACTCCAGTGCATGGAAAACATGATCGTTCCGTATGATAACAGGCCGAAAATCCCGTAAAATAATTCAAACGAATAGCGGGTGAGACCCTCCACTCCACGCCCATTGTTCGTGACACTGTACGTAGCGCGGAACATCTTTTTCTGCTGGCGCGCCGGCTCCAGATTGCAAAAATCCATCGTCAGGCATTTGCGCAATAAACGGGCGCAGAACGTTTGCAGACGCATTCCCATAATATTAAAGTCAAAACGGTTTCCCAGAAAAATGCGTATGACAGTCAAAAGCGTACTGGCCGCCAGCAGCGCGCTGATGCCAGACACATACCTGCCCAGATCGTCCTGTGTCAGCATCTCGATCGCGACGGCCGGTATCGCGCTGAGTAACAGGGGCAGAATAATACAGACCAGCGCGTACAGCGGCAGCTGCCAAATACTTTGTCTGGCATACCGGAACAATTCCCGGTATACGACTGAGAGATTTTTGAAGATCCGCTTCGTACTCATGTGTTCTTTGTTATCCATGTGATCCCTCCAATTCAAAACGCCAAAGCTTTTACAAAAATCTTATCCTCATTTTAACACGATGAAAAAAGAAAAAACGTTTTATGCACGAATGGTAAAAATCCGTTCATAAAACGTCTTATCCTTTTTTCTACAGCGGCAGCATAACCTCTGTGACAAATACGCCCGGCTCATTTTTGCGGTTAATAAATCCCTGATTCTTTTCCACGATGTTGTCGATCCGCTTTAATCCGTGCCCATGATTTCCCCACTTCCGGCTCACAAACTCATGCCCCTGTTTCCGCTCCTCCTCATTCGTAGAATTCATGACCGAAATGTAAAGCTGTTTCTTAAAAACACCGATGTAAACCCGAAGGAACTTCTTTTCGTCATCGCCCATCTTTTTGCATGATTCCAGGCTGTTATCCACGAGATTCCCGATGATCACGCAGAGATCCACATCACTGACCGAAAGCTCTTTTGGCACCTTCGCCTTGCAGTTGATCTCGATGTCCTTATCCGACGCCACAGTCAGTTTGCTGTTTAAGATCGCATCCACACTTACATTCCCTGTCCGGTACGTGATGTCGATCTCGTCCAGATCCTGCTCCAGACGGTTCAAATACTCCGTGACTTCCTGAAACTGCCCGAGCGCCAGATGGGCCTTGATCTTCTGCATATGATTATGGTAATCGTGCCGCCACCACGCGCATCGTCTTATATATATTCTGAACTTCCTCGCGCTGGGTTTTCAGAATCTTATCCTGATACTCGTCAAACAGGTTCTCTTCCCGCCTTCTTACTACAAAAGTAGTGACAACCACCGCCAGCACAACTGTCAGAACCCAGACCGCAATTCCAACACCCATCTGCACGTTACATCATTCCCTCCGTATTTATTGTGGCAAATCCGTTTTATAATATCGGATAAACGCCTCATTGACCGCCTTATACTGGCTTCTGCTGACTGGTATCTCCTCGCCGTTATCCAGAACACACCCGGTCTTTCCAACGCGCGAGATCCGTCCCATGTTCACCAGCACGCCCCGCCGCGTCATCACGAAACCGTGCCTTTCAAACAGATCCTGCACGCTGCCGAGACTCGATTTCCACTGCACCTTCTGATCCCCGAAAGCCATTTGCAGATAATGTCCCTGCGATTCAACGTACCAGATATCACGAAACGGGATCTTCTGTACCGTCGTTCCCGTTTCCAGCAAAAAACATTCTACACTCGTCTCCCTCTCCTTTTCCGCCACCTCGTCCATAATACGGAAAAACTCATCTTCCCTGACTGGCTTCAGTAAATAGCGGACAGCGCCGACTTCATACCCCTCGAGCACGTAATCTTTTACGCCGGTCAGAAAAAGGATGGCCGCCTTCGCATCCATCTCCCGGATCTTTCTCGCCAGTTCCATGCCGTTCATTTTCCCCATTTGGATATCGAGAAAATAAATTTCATAGGGAAAATACCCGTCAAACGAAAACATCAGCTGCTCGGCGCTGATATACCCGGACGTTTCACACGGGATTCCTTTTTTCTTTGCCCACCGTGCCACCAGGGAAAGGATGTAATCCCGCTGCGTGTCATCATCCTCACAAACGGCAATCCTCAGACGCTCCTTCATCCTGCCTGCCCTCCGAAGTTTTTTCTCCATCTTCCACGTTATATCCGCGTAACATTGTTCAGTCTTTATATAACGCATAATAATCCGCTTCCATATTCGAAGCACTTCTCTCGTAAAATTTCTTCGCGTCATCTAACGCGCGGTTATAAATATATTTTGCCAGATTATCCTGAAAGAAATCAAAAACCGTTTCCCGGCCGATGATGCCAAGATCCAGTTCAAATTCCTCGTTGAAAAAATAGGCGATCTCTTCCAGCATCTGGTCTTTTTGTTCCTTACTCAGCGAATCCATTAACATTTCCACGGCCCTCCCTGCATGTAAAATAGATGATCTGGTACTCCCGCGCGATCTCGCGCAGAAACCGCAGACTACCTTCTGTTTTTCTATCGTCCAGATTGACAAATGGGTCGTCAAATATCAAAAATGGCTTTTCCCCCGGATACATCGCGTCGACAAACGCCATCCGCAGACAGATCCCCATCATATCCTGATACCCCGTACTGAACAGTCCGATCTTCCGCGGCATTCCCTGCTCCGTCACAGCGAGTTCCAGATTCGCGTCGAGTTCATACGGATCCGCCGCCGTTCCGGTCAGGATGGCAAAATACTTATCGAATCCTTCCTTCAGCGGTTTTGTATACTTCGCGGTAAGCGCAGCCTTCGCCTGTTCCAGATAATGCCCCGTCTGTTTCAAAATATCCCGCTTCTTTCTATTCTGCAAAAACTGCTCCCGTAATTGTGCTAACTGCCCTTCGGACTCCGCGATCGCATCCCTTTTTTCCTGCAGCTGTTCCAACTGACGGTCATATGCCATCTGGTTCCTCTGGATCCCCTCCAGTTCTTCGGAAATGAGCCGCAGGCGGTTTTGGATCTCCGTGAGGGACTCATTCTCATTAACCCTGTAGGCATTCGCCTCACTGGCATTTTCTCTGCTGGCATCCGCCCCACTGTCATTCAACTCGCTGGCATTCGCTCCGCCGGCATTCCTCACCGCTTCTAAATTCTCGATCCCATCTGCAAATTGATCTTTCGCCTCTACCGCCTTTTTATATTCTTCACCGGCATGAAGATAGTCGCGCAACGCCTCTTTTACCGTCTGCAGCTGCAGTCGAAGGTCCGGCTCTGCCTCCATCCCCAGGCCGGACAAAAAAGCGCGTACCGCTCCGGCTCCTTCCTGATAAGAACGGGATGCCGCCTCATACTTTCTCCGCTTTTCTCCTAACTGCTCATACCGGGCCAGCGTGCCTTCGAGCGTGCGGAGCGCATTTCCGTACGCGTACAGATCCGCTTCTTCCCCGCCCCTCCCCGACATACCATATGTTTCTAAAAACGCCCGGACTTCTTCTGCCACCTGGGCCACATACGGCGGGTTCTTTTTTCTTACGAAGCCCATCACAGCTGCCGCCGCACCGGCGAGCAGACAGATGAGACCCGCAGCCAGCATGACAAAGCACAAAGCAGCCCCGGCAGCGGCCAGCACCGCGCCCGCAGCCAAAAACAGCTTATTTCCCGTCGGTTTCGCCGCCTGCGCCTCACCGATCTTCCGATGATATTCTTCTATTTCATGCAGTCCCGGCACACCGGATGTAAACGTACGCTCCAGTGATTTCCACTCACGCTCTTCCTCGTCGTCAAATTGATAGATCTCCCGTTCTTTCTCCACACCGACGAGCTGGTCCGCAGCCTGCAGGCACCTGTCAATCTCCTCCACCGCCGGGATACGTCCCGGAAAAAACGCCCGTTTCTGCTGCCATACACGCTTTTTACCGGATACTGTCTCACACAGATGCCGGTACTCGTTATGCTGGACCGCCAGGTCTTTCTTCTCACTTGCCGCCTTCAGACGGTTTGAAAGAACGCCCTGCTCCTCTTTTCGCTCCGCACACGAACGGCGAAGTGACTCTTTCAAACGAACAAGTTCCTCCATCGAGGCATCAAGCGCCTCCCCGTTTTTGATCTCCTGTTCATACTGGGCGATCTGCCCTTTCTGTTTGTACAACAGCCCGGTCTTTCTCGTTTCTGACAACGCGTTCAGCCGATCCGTGATCTTCTTTTCCGCCATCTCGTAATGGTTCAGGTCGTCGGTGTGCTCCGTCAGATTCCCGATCTTCGCGCCGATCGAATCGGTCGCCGCCGTCCCGCATCCCAGCTGGGAAATGTATATGCTGCGCGAAAAGGAAGCGCTGTCGATCTGGAACAGTTCTTCCCCGATGCGCTCCGAAAAATCATCGCTCTCAAGCAGTGTATCCGCATCGCGCAGGACAAATTCATCCTGATTTTCTTTCGCGCCGAATACCCGGGACATCAAATAAGTCGATCCGCCTGCCTCAAACGTGATCTGCCCGCCGTAAACGCCGCCCTGCCACGGCTTGTAACGCTTGCGCTCATTGTCGATCTCACTGCGCTTCCCGGCATTGTCAAACCCAAAAAACATGACTTTAATAAAGGCCGCAAGCGTACTTTTTCCCCAGCCGTTTTCCTCACAGAACAACTGGATCCCAGACGGATCCGTAAAAGAAACCGTAAGGTCACTCAGTTTTCCAAAATTTTCCACATGACATGTGACCAACCGCATCCGTTACGCCTCCTCGCCGGCCAGAATATGTATCCCACAGCGGATAATGTCCGCCTTTTCTTCCTCACCCAGCTTTTCATCATTCATGACCATACGCACAAATTCCCCTTTGAGCGACGCGTCCAGTGCAAAGCTGTGATAATCTACATGCAGTTTTGTTTCATCTACTATTTTCAGGAAATAAAATCGATGTTCGAATTGCTTCAATAAATAATCCAGATCTTTTTCACATTCCACATCTACTTCACCGGTCAGCACGATCTTCATCAGGGACGTTTCCGGGTAGGAATGCTGAGAAAGCGCCTCCTCGATGCGGCGCGCGATCTCTGCCGTCGCCGCGCACGATGTGACATCAATGTCCAGCGAAAAAATATGGCGGTACGCAGCCGGCACAAATGTCCGCTTCCATGTCTGCTGCGCATCCCCGATGTCGAGCCGGACAAATCCGTGTTCCCCGCACTCGTCAAAACCGCGCCCCTCCAGACATCCGGGATAGCAGTAAAACCCTCTCGCGTCAAGCGCCTCTTCCCGGTACGAGTGGATATGTCCCAGCGCCAGATAGTCGATCCCCTTATGTTTCAATTCCCGGATATGGATGATTTCGGCCTTATCCCCGGCCGCGTGTTCCGAGATCTGCCCATGCAGCATCACGATGTTGAAACAGTCGGGATCCAATACGAGTGAGTCGGAAACCGTTCCGGCATTGTCCCGGTTTAAGCGCACGCCGCTGACCGTAACCGGCCAGCCGGCGCTCCCCTCAAAGCGGAAACTTGTCCACGTACTGCCAAATACTTTTAAATTGTCCGGCTGTTCCTCCTGCCCGTCCAAAAAAGCATCTTCTTCGTGATTTCCCGGCAGATAGAAAAAAAGAATGTGCGGATGCTCTACAATGGCCTGCCAAACCGTTTGGAACGCCGCTTTCGTGATCCGTTTTT
Organism: uncultured Eubacterium sp.; assembly: GCA_910579145.1. GTDB lineage: Bacteria > Bacillota > Clostridia > Lachnospirales > Lachnospiraceae > Eubacterium_F. Next base: position 66,942 of record CAJTTQ010000002.1, on the reverse strand, counting down.
TATCGAACAGATCCCCGGATATCAGTATGGCGCGGACGTCATTGTCCGCGGCATACTGGATCATACGGTGAAACGTCAAGAGCAGTTCCCGTTTGCGTTCCCTCGCCTTTTCACTCGTAAGATTGGACGTCATATTCGAATCCAGGTGCAGATCCGCACAGTGTATGATCTTCATGTTCATTTCCCTTTGCTCTGCGTTCTTTAGAAATCAAATTCCTTGTGCACGGCGTTCATCGCCTTATCCGTCTCCGCGCGGTCGATCAGGACCGTAACGCGGATTTCCGACGTCGAGATCTGCTGGATATTGACATTCGCGTCATAAAGCGCCTCAAACATCCTGGCCGCTACGCCCGGGTTCGTCTGCATACCGGCGCCGACCACCGATACTTTTGCCACGTTCTTTTTCACCTTGACATCCTGGCATTTCAGGCTGCCGCTGCGGTGGCGCTCCACGGTTTCCACCGCCACATCCGCCATATCTTCCGTTACGGTAAAGCTGATATCCTTCGTATTGTCGCGTCCGATCGACTGAAGGATCATATCTACGTTTACGTTATGGTTCGCAAGATGACGGAACAGCTTAAAGGCCACTCCCGGCTGATCCTCCAATCCGACTACCGCGATCCTCACTACATTTTTATCACATGCCACTCCGCTTACAAGCATTTTTTCCATCTTAACTTCCTCCTTAACCATAGTACCTTCCGACGTGTTCAGGCTGGAGCGAACGACCAGCCGTACCCCGTATTTTTTCGCCATTTCCACCGAGCGGTTGTGCAGAACTCCCGCGCCGAGGCTCGCCAGTTCCAGCATCTCGTCATACGTGATCTCATCCAGTTTCTTTGCGTCTTTTACAATGCGCGGATCGGCCGTAAATACGCCGTCCACATCCGTGTAGATCTCACACGCATCCGCATGGAGGGAGGCTGCCAGCGCAACGGCTGTCGTGTCAGACCCGCCTCGTCCGAGCGTCGTGTAATCGTCGTAGCGGTTGATTCCCTGAAACCCTGTGACGATCACGATCTTTCGCTGCTCCAGTTCGTGTTCGATGCGCTCTTTGTCGATCTTTTTCAGCCTGGCGTTCCCGGAAACCGACGTCGTGTGCATCGCCACCTGAAACGCATTCAACGAGATCGCCGGAACACCGAGAGAGTGCATCGCCATCGCCATGAGCGCCACCGATGTCTGCTCCCCTGTCGTCAAAAGCATATCCAGTTCTCGTTTCGATGCGTTCGGGTTAATATCATTCGCCATATCCAAAAGAACATCTGTCTGTTTCCCCATCGCGGAAAGTACGACTACAACGTCATTCCCTTTTTTATAATCTTCAATACAGCGGTTCGCCACATTAAAAATACGCTCTTTGTTTGCGACCGACGTCCCGCCGAATTTTTTCACAACTAACATGTCTACCTCTCATTCCGGCGCCCCATCAGACGCCATCGTTTTATTTCAAAAATTCCCGGATCAGCGTATAACCTTCGTCAAGGTAATGCCCGCTCTCCTTCGCTTCCTTCTCATTATAATCCCATTCGTGATCCTGCTCTGCCGCGCTGTCGTACCGCATATAGGGAACCGGATCACTCGAATGCGTCCTCGTCCGGATCGGTGTGGGATGGTCCGGCATCACGAGCAGGCGGAAGTCCTCTCCACTCTTTTTCATCTGCTCATATACAGGGCCGATCACCCTGCCGTCAAGGTACTCGATCGCCTTTACTTTCCTCTCGACGCTTCCCTGATGACCCATTTCATCCGGCGCCTCGACGTGGATATAAACGAAATCACTGCCGTTTTCCATCACCGCTTTCACGGCCGCCGACGCCTTTCCTTCATAATTTGTCTCAAGCGTTCCGTCCGCGCCCTCGACTTCTATATTTGTCATAGCGGCTCCGACCGCGATTCCTTTCAAAAGGTCTACGGCGGAGATCATCGCGCCCTTCTTCCCGAATTTGCCCTCGAACGAGTCTAGCGCCGGTTTCGTCCCCGCGCCCCAGAACCAGATCGAATTTGCCTTGTTCAGTCCTTTTCTTGCCCGCTCCTCATTTAACGGATGATGGTTCAGTATGTCGTAACTGCGTTTCATCTTCTCACGAAGGATCTCATCATCTGGCAGATACTCTCCGATCACCTTCCCTAAAATATCGTGGGGCGGCGTCAGTTCCACCACGTCCCCCTCTTTCCAGATCGTACAATGGCGGTAGCTCGTTCCGAGATAGAACCGGTACACATCATCTTCCAGCACGTCCCTGACGGCGTCCAAAAGTACCGCCGCATCCTCAGTCGAGATCTCGCTGCTGCTGTGATCCACGATCGTCTTCTCTTCATACGGCAGGGAATCATCCGAAACCGTGACGAGATTACAGCGGATCGCAATATCTTTTTCCTCCATATCCACGCCGATGCTGAGCGCTTCGAGCGGGGATCGCCCCGTGTAGTACTGCTTCGGGTTGTAGCCGAGAACGGCGAGATTCGCCGTATCACTCCCCGGCTTCATGCCGTCCGGGATCGTCTTCGCCAGCCCGATCTCTGACTTTTTCGATATCTCATCCATCCAGGGCGTTTTCGCATAGGCAAGCGGCGTCTTTCCTCCCAGCTGTTCCAGCGGTTCATCCGCCATGCCATCGCCCAAAACAATGATATATTTCATCGGAACCAAATCCTTTCTTTTTTCCTATTCGTCTCCCATCACACGAATCCGCGTGATCAGCTGCGCGAACGCTTCCGCCTTCTTCGCAAATTCCTTCTCTTTCATACCAGACGTAATAAATCCGCACTCCCCGTCTACGCCGGCGTCGATCATCTGCACCTCGCCAAACACATCCTGAATCTTCTGTTTTTCGGACTCATCAACGCGGACAAAAAACCGGGTTTCCATCTCTTCGACCGACGAAATCTCCAGTTTCTCGGAACTCCATGTGATCGGCACATGATCACCCTGATGCTTCACGGCTGCCACGACATCTGCCACAACCGCGCTCGCCGTCGGAAGTTTGCCGGCTCCGGCCCCGTAAAACATCACATCTCCGAGCATGTTGCCCTTTACGGAAATGCCATTGAACACGCCGTTTACGCTGTACAACGGATGTCCGCTCCCGATCATCTGCGGCGCAACCATCGCATACACGCTGCTTCCCACTTTTTTACTCATTCCAAATATCTTGATCGCCAGACCCGCTTGTTTCGCGTATTTAAAATCGCTGGCCGTTATTTTCGTGATCCCCTCGGTGTAAATATCCTCATAATCTACCTGTTTTCCGTACGCGAGGGATGTCAGGATCGCAATCTTACGGCAGGCGTCATATCCTTCGACATCCGCCGTCGGATCCTTCTCCGCATAGCCAAGTTGCTGCGCCTCTTTCAGTACATCCTCAAAATCGGCTCCCTCGTCTGCCATTTTCGAAAGGATAAAGTTCGTCGTTCCATTGAGGATCCCGTTGATCTGCTCGATCTCATCGGCCGTAATGCACTGGTTCAATGGCCGTATGATCGGGATGCCGCCGCCCACGCTCGCCTCAAAGAAGAAATTGACCTGTTTGTCTTCTGCGATCTGGATCAGCTCGGCGCCGTGTGCCGCCACCAGTTCCTTGTTTGACGTGCAGACGCTTTTTCCATTCAGAAGAGCCGTCTTCACAAAATCATACGCCGGCTTCGTGCCGCCCATCGTCTCAACAATGACCCCGATTTCCTCATCTTCCGCGATCACGGAATAATCGTGGACTAATATATCCTGCACCGGATCGCCTGGAAATTCCCTTAAATCTAAAACATATTTTACTTCGATCTTTTCCCCGGCACGTTTTTCAATGCTGGCGGCATTTTTTTCCACCACCTCGACGACGCCGGAACCGATCGTTCCATAACCTAATACTGCAATTTTCATAAAACACCAAACCTTTCTATTCCTCTTCTTCCTCTTCCTGTTCTTCTTTTTCCTGCTTTTCCTTTTCCTGTTTTTCCTTTATTTCAGAAAAATCAATGGTCCTGAGCCACTCCTCCTGCTTCTTTGTCAAAAGCGCATCCGGCTTCACGACGACGATCAGTTCCTGATCCATCCGCACGACAAAATCCACAAAGTCGGTATCCTCTGATGTAGCGATCTTGGGGAATGACTGCACATTATCCCCCTCCGCCCGGAATACCTTGCCAACTCCGTCCACGACACAGGCGATGATGCCCGCCCCCGTGCGGAACAACAGTATCTTCTTGCGCTCTACCGATGCACCTGCTCCCAGTTTTGCGTGGATGTCCAAAACCGGAAAGATCTCTCCCCGGATCTCTACCGTCCCGAGTATCCCCTCCGGTGCCTCTGGAAGCGGACTCGCATCCTGATAACTTTCGAGACTCTGCATCCCGCTGATCTCCACTCCGTATTTCTTTCCGTTCAGAAAAAAGACAATGATCTCTTTCACTCGAAAACACCTCCGTACATCTATGCTGCGTTAGCTATTGATCCATTTCAGGTAGCCGTTGATAAATGTATCCAGTTCCCCGTCGAGCACCGCGCCTACATTTCCAGACTCCACATTCGTCCGATGGTCTTTCACCATCGTATACGGCTGCATGACATAAGACCGGATCTGATTGCCCCAGCCGATCTCCTTCTGCTCCCCACGTATGTCCGATTCCTTTTCCAGGTTTTCCTGCTGTTTGAGCAGGAACAGCTTGGCTTTTAACATCTGCATCGCCTTGTCTTTATTCATATGCTGGGAGCGCTCATTTTGACACTGGACGACGATGCCGGTCGGAAAATGGGTGATACGGATGGCCGAGGACGTTTTATTGATATGCTGTCCGCCGGCGCCGCTCGAACGGTACGTATCGATACGGATGTCATCGTCGGCAATTTCGATATCCACATCCTGCTCGATGTCCGGCATGACGTCACACGACACAAACGATGTCTGCCGCTTACCCGCCGCGTTGAACGGCGAGATCCGCACGAGACGGTGTACGCCGTGCTCACTTTTCAGATAACCGTACGCGTTCAGGCCGTTGATCTGCAGCGTCACCGATTTGAGTCCCGCCTCATCGCCGTCAAGGAAGTCGAGCATCTCCACCGAGTACCCTTTTTTCTCGGCCCAGCGCTGGTACATGCGGCAGAGCATGCTCGCCCAGTCACAACTCTCTGTGCCGCCGGCTCCGGCGTGGAGCGTCAGGATGGCGTTACTGTCGTCATACTCTCCTTTGAGCATCGTCGTGATCCTGAGATCTTCGAATTCCTGTATAAATTCGCTTAATTCCTGCCCCGTTTCCGCGACAAGCTCCTCGTCTTCCTCCTCGTACGCCATCTCGATCAGCGTCATGATGTCTTCGTACTTGCCGCTCAATCCGTCCGCACGGCCCACGATGTCCTTCAGTTCCTTGACCTCTTTCATCGACTGGCTCGCCTTTTCCGCGTCATCCCAAAAATCAGGGGCCTCCATATTCTTTTCCAATTCTTCGATCCGGAACCGCTTATCCCCGAGGTTCAGGGAATCCCTCACTTCACGGAGCGGTTCCTCATACGAAGCAAGTTCCGTTTTATAATTATCCAGTTCAACCATGAGTTTCCTCCTGCTTCCAAACTTCCCGACAAACAATACTTGAATTAGTGGCGAATGTCTCCTACGGAGACAGTAGAATCCGCTTTGCGGATTCTACCAGTGTGAATAGGCGGCTTGCCGCCGTAGAGTTCCTTAGCTTTCGTTTTTTGAAAGCTTAGTAACTCTATTCACACTTTTCACACTCTTAGCGACCACAGCAATATTTGTATTTCTTCCCAGACCCGCACGGACAAAGCGCGTTCCTGCTCACTTTATCCGACTTCCTCACCACCGGGGCGTTTGCCGAATCGTCCTTATTCGTTCCGGTCTCTTTCGCCACCTGCTCGCGCTCTACCTTCTGCTCAATCCTTACGTGCATCAGCGCCTTTACGGTTTCTTCCCGGATGGACTCCGTCATTTCCGCGAACATATCATAACTCTGGAAGCGGTACTCCGTGACCGGATCCCTCTGTCCATACGCCTGCAGGCCGATTCCCTGACGCAGCTGGTCCATATCGTCGATATGGTTCATCCAGTGCTGGTCTGTCACTTTCAAGAGAATGACGCGCTCGATCTCGCGGATCTGTTCCGGTTCCGGAAACTCTGCCTCTTTCATCTCATATATGCGCAGCGCCTTTTCCTTGAGCTGCTGGATCAGCGCATTCTTGTTGATATCTTTATCCCGCTCCGGGTCGAACGTGATCGGCTCGAATGGGATGATCGGGAGCAGGTTCATATTCAGTTCGTCCAGTTCCCACTCTTCCGGGATCTGATCGTCCCCGATCGTCCGGTTCACATACTTTTCAATGACCTCATCCATCATGCCGTAGATCGTATCGCGCATGCTCTCGCCGTCCAGCACTTTCCGCCGCTCAGCGTAAATGATCTCACGCTGCTGGTTGTTGATGATGTCGTATTCCAACAAATTTTTACGAATACCGTAGTTATTGCCCTCGATCTTCATCTGCGCCCGCTCGATCGCCTTGTTCAGCATGCGGTGCTGGATCTGCTCGCCCTCCGGCATTCCCAGGGAGTTAAATATATTCATGAGGTTCTGCGAACCGAACAGTCTCATCAGGTCATCTTCGAGGGAGATATAAAATTTGGATTCACCCGGATCTCCCTGACGTCCGGCACGTCCGCGCAGCTGGTTGTCGATACGTCTCGACTCGTGGCGCTCCGTACCGATGATACGCAGTCCGCCCAGTTCCTGTACGCCCTCGCCGAGCTTGATGTCCGTACCACGTCCTGCCATGTTCGTCGCGATCGTGACCGCTCCCGCGATACCGGCATCGGCGATGATCTCGGCCTCCATCTCATGGTATTTGGCGTTCAGCACTTTATGTTTGATGCCTTTCTTGCGGAGCATCGCGCTCAGTTCTTCCGACGCCTCGATCGTGATCGTACCGACGAGTACCGGCTGTTTCTTCTCATAACACTCGGCGATATCCGCTACGATGGCGTTCAGTTTTTCCCGTCTCGTCTTGTACACCGAATCATTTTGGTCGATACGGGCCACCGGTTTATTTGTCGGTACTTCTACGACGTCCATGCCGTAAATCTCGCGGAACTCCTTCTCTTCCGTGAGAGCCGTACCTGTCATACCGCATTTTTTCGCGTATTTATTGAAAAAGTTCTGGAACGTGATCGTCGCCAGCGTCTTACTCTCTCTCTTTACTTTTACATGTTCCTTCGCCTCGATCGCCTGATGGAGCCCGTCGGAATAGCGGCGGCCCGGCATGATACGGCCGGTAAATTCATCGACGATCAGCACTTCGTCATCATTTACGACATAATCTTTATCGAGGAACATCAGGTTATGCGCGCGCAGCGCCAGTATGATACAGTGCTGGATCTCCAAATGTTCGGGATCCGCCAGATTCTCGATATGGAAAAACCGCTCGACCTTCGCGACGCCCTGCGCGGTCAGGTTCACTGTTTTTTCCTTTTCATCCACGACAAAATCGCCCGTCTCATCGTCATCTTCCTTCATGATCAGATCCATTTTCGAGAGTTCTTTCGCCGTTCCCCGTTTGAGCTGGCGCGCCAGGTTATCGCACGCCTCATATATTTTTGTCGATTTGCCGCTGCTTCCCGAAATGATGAGCGGCGTCCTCGCCTCGTCGATCAAAACGGAGTCAACCTCGTCTACGATCGCGTAGTGCAGCTCCCTCTGGACAAGCTGCTCTTTATAGATCACCATGTTGTCACGGAGGTAATCAAATCCCAATTCGTTGTTCGTCGCGTACGTGATGTCGCAGTTGTACGCTTCCCTTCTCTCGTCATTGTCCATGCTGTTCAGGATACAGCCGACCGTGAGTCCCAGAAACTCATGGATCTGTCCCATCCACTCCGCGTCACGTTTCGCCAGATAGTCATTGACCGTAACGATGTGTACGCCTTTGCCTTCCAGCGCATTCAGATACGCCGGCAGCGTGGAAACGAGCGTCTTACCCTCACCGGTACGCATCTCGGTAATACGCCCCTGATGGAGGATCACACCGCCGATGAGCTGCACACGGTAATGGCGCATGCCGATCGTTCTCTTGGACGCTTCGCGGACGACCGCGTACGCTTCCGGCAGGATGTCGTCGAGCGATTCTCCTTTTGACAGACGTTCTTTAAACTCCCGTGTCTTATCCTTTAATTCTTCATCGGATAATTTTTCAAACTCCGGCTCCATATTTTCAATCTTATCGACAATCGGGAGTACACGCTTTACTTCCCTCTCACTGTGAGTGCCGACAACTTTACTTAAAATTCCCATGTGTATTCACTCTCCATCAATCGTTTATCGTTATTTTACAATATACCCTTGACTATTTTATCACTAGACGCCGTGTCTTTCAATATTTATTTTTCGCAGCAGGGAGTTTTTACAAACCGTTCACAACTCATTCACAAAAATGTGACGGCCGGGGCCGTGTTGTCTGCGGCTTTGTTCTACATAGACAACCATAAAAAGAAATAGCATCCCACCGTCCAAAGTGAATGCTATTTCTACTTGTGTTGTTTGCGGCTTTGTCTTACATAGACAATCATAGAAAGAACTGAGTATCTCTACCGCCCAAGTTTGGATGCTTATTCTTTTTATGAAGTTCCCTCACTGAGGGCAATCGGAAACTCCACTCCGACCACTTCTAAAGTAAATTATACACCATAGTTGCTCATTTTGCAAGTGGATCTTTTTAATTATTTTGATATTTACTTTTAGAAAATCCGCGGATAGCCACACATTTTTCTTGAACATCCATTTATTATATGATATATTTATATTGTATAGTTGAACAGAACGTAGGATGCGGCTTTCCTGGAACTTCAGTTCTTTTGGTTGCCCTCTAGTCTTTTACGAAAGAGGGTGATGCCCGATCAGTATAATGGAAGTACTTACATTATTACTTGTACTGTTCGCGGCTTTGTCTTACATAGACAACCATAAAAAGAAATAAGCATCCCTACCACCTAAGTCTGGATGCTTATTCTTATTAGCATTTTTACTGAGGGCAATCGGAGATTCAATTCCGATCACTTCTAAGTAGATTATACACCAGAGCTGCTTGTTTTGCAAGTGGCTCTTTTCAACTTACTCATCTGCGTTCCCTGTCGTTTCTTGTCAATACTCCGGCTCGATCAGTCCGTATGTATTCCCTTTTCTCTTGTAAACAACGTTTACTTCCTCGGTTTCCGAGTTGCGGAATACAAAGAAATTGTGGCCGAGAAGTTCCATCTGCACGCATGCTTCTTCCGGATCCATCGGCTTCATCGCGAATTTCTTCGAGCGGATGATCTCGATCTCCTCGTCTTCATACGTCTCTTCGTCGATAAATTCCTGATTCAGATGCGCTGCGTTCTGCTCCTTATCGATCAGTTTGTTTTTATATTTCCGAAGCTGTCTCTCGATCACTTCTTCAACGAGATCAATCGACACGTACATATCCGAACTTACTTCCTCCGCACGGATGATGCTGCCCTTCATCGGGATCGTGATCTCGATCTTCTGACGGTTCTTTTCCGTGCTAAGTGTTACATGAACCTCCGTGCTGTCTGTGAAATACCGCTCTAGCTTGGCAATCTTTTCCTCGACCGCCGAACGTAATCCCTCCGTTATATCTAAATTTTTACCGCTAATTACCAAATTCATTTGAATCAGCTCCTTTGCCCATAATATTCGGTGACGAAAGCATGAAAATGCTTGTCCCGTAAATACATTATATACCAAATCGGGATATTGGGCAACTAAAATTTTGCTACAAAGGTCTACTATTTTTGTGGATAATGTGGATAACTCTGTGTATAACTGCTAACTCTCGCAAATTCGTTCCTCATGATTGTGGATAACTTTGTTCGTACATCAAACTACATTTGTCGGCTGAAGAGTCTACTCCTGACGGCTCCAACGGCCGCTCGCGCCGCACGGGAGAACGAGTCCGTTCGCGCTGACCGGCAGTCCAACCTCATCTGCCTGTACATTCCCGCCAAACGTCGTTCCGACGGCCAGCGCCAGCATATAGGAAAGCACAGCCGGCTGCAGTCCGGTCGTATAACTGTTGATGAGAAAAAACAGCGGATCTTTTGACAACAGGCTGCTACACCGCTCGATCAGCGGAAAGATCTTTTCTTCGATCTTCCATATTTCTCCCTTCGGCCCCCGGCCATAAGAGGGTGGATCCATAATGATGCCGTCATAGGTGTTGCCCCGCCGAATCTCCCGCTCGACAAACTTGACGCAGTCGTCCACGAGATAGCGGATCGGCGCGTCAGCTAACCCTGAGGCGGCCGCGTTCTCTTTGGCCCAGGTAACCATGCCTTTGGATGCGTCCACGTGCGTCACGGCCGCCCCGGCTCCCGCACAGGCTACCGTCGCCCCTCCGGTGTAGGCAAACAGGTTCAGCACCTTGACCGGGCGGCCGGCGCGCCGGATGATGCCCGATGTCCAGTCCCAGTTTACGGCCTGCTCTGGAAACAGTCCGGTATGTTTAAAACTAAACGGTTTGAGGTGGAAAATAAGGTCCTTGTACGAAAGCTCCCACTGTTCGGGCAGGTCAAAAAATTCCCACTGTCCGCCGCCCCGGCTGCTCCTATGGTAATGGGCGTTCGCCTTTTTCCACTGGGGGACGCGCCGCGGCGTGTCCCAGATCACCTGTGGATCCGGGCGCACGAGAATATAGTCCCCCCACCTCTCCAATTTTTCCCCACCTGATGTATCAATCACTTCATAATCCTTCCAGCCATCCGCCAGCCACATAATTTTCCTCCTTATTGCGCATCATTCAAAATGATGCCCCGGATTGCTCCGTTGTTTCACAACTCCCGCAATCCTTCAAATATTAAATCAGCTTTTGTCCGCAATTCGGACAGAAATTCCCCTCTCCGGTCTTCTGCCCGCAGTTTGGGCAGAAATTTGGTTTCGTCCCGGAGGACGGCGTTGCCGCTGTTTCCTGCGTTATCTGTGCAGACGAGGGCGTCTGCGATGTTTGTGGCGGCATCTGCGGTGTCTGTGGCGTCGCCTGTGAGTTTCCTGGCGTCGCCTGTGGGTTTTCTGGCGTCGCCTGCATTGGCGTCGCCCCCACCTGCTGCATCGTTTCATTCATATTTTTCATCATCTGCCCTGCCACATTCATTCCCATCATCATCCCCATCATATCCGACGCCACGCCGCCCCCGTTCATCGCACCGGACGCCATGCCGTCTGTCATCGACACCTGCTGGTACCGTCCGATGTCGCCTACCATGCTCTGGGACGCCGTTTTCGTTACCATATCCTGCACTTCCTTCGGATAATTAAAACTCATCACCTGGAAACCGGTGATCTCCATGCCCATATCCGAGATGTCATACGAAAGATCCTTCTGTATCCCGGCAGCGATCAGCGTCGCGTTCGCCTGAAGGTTAAACATATCCTTGCCTTCCGTAGTGATCCACTTCATGAGCAGCTGGTCAATAAACGGGTTGATACGGTTTCGCAGATCCGCCACCCCGTAACTGTTTTTGACGCCTGCCACATTCTCGATCAGCGACGTATAATCCGAAACCCGGAATGTATACGTCCCGTTCGCCCGGATCGGCATCCCGCCCGGCAGCTGCGGCGTCGGAATGAGGATCGGGTTCTGTGTCCCCCATTTCATCAGAAATTCTTTCGTATTGACAAACAATACTTCCGCCCGCATTCCACTATTAAACCCAAATTTAATCCCCTTCAACGTAGACAAAAAAGGGATGATCTCGGATTCAATATCATAATCCCCGTCCTCGGTAAATATCCCATCAATCTTACCATTGTGCAAAAATATGGCGTCCTGGCCCGGCCGGATGATCAGACGGCTTCCTTTTTTTATTTCGCGGTTCGTCCATTTCCAAAACACCATTTCCTCGTTCCATTCCTCCCATTCGACTACATTCGCAAACTGATTTGAAAACAACCCCATATTGATCCATCCTTTCTGTTGTTTCGTCAATAAAATTAAATAGACATTAACTTTTTCCGATTAAGTGAAACCGCATGATAATGAAAATGCCAAAACACCAACATTTCCGGTTAAAAACGACCGCCTCCGTGCGAGTGGCTATGCCCTCCCCGGCTTCTCCCGCCTCCTCCGCTGCTACTGCTGCTGGACTTTTTCGTCCTCACATACGTCGTATGGGTATAAATATCCCGCCGCCCGATGAGACCAGAATTTGACTGATCCATATATGTCATCCCGTTCGTCGTCATCTTCCCCCCGACATTCCGCAAGAGCACGAGTATAACGATCAATCCCGCGACAGCGCCGAGCAACAGATGGAACTGCCATGTCAGATAAAAAAACGGCTTTCGCATCTCGGCATCCGTCTCCGAGAGAAACGTATCCATCATTTCCACATAAAGTGAAAAATCCCCCGGACTGCCGCTCTGCTGGCGTTTTACATAGTCCTGAAGCTTTATGGCCAGTTCATCCGCATCGGAATCATCAATCTTCCTCTCCGCCGTTCCATAACCGAGCACATCCAGCGTGCGGTTCCGGGGGCAGATATTGAGCCACAGAACGACCGTACTCTTATGGGCATCCAGATCCAAATACCGCTCACTCACAAGCTCCGGCGCCGATGGCGCGCTCGCGCTCCACTCGTCAGAATTGATGAGGAATGCCACGACGTTACAATCATATTCTTCCCGCATCGCCTGCATTTTCTGTTCAAACGCGGCAATCTGCTCCCCGGTATAAACGGCGGCGTAGTCATTGACCGCGCTCTCGCTTTTGATCTCCGCCCCCGGGGGCAGGGATCCGGCGGATACCGGCTGTACCCGGAAAAACAAGGCGCTAAACATGAAAAGCAGTGAACATAAAACAAAGCCTTTGATCCGCTTTCTGCCCGTCATCCGATCCCACCCCCTAAACATAATACCGTGATCAGGCGCAGGATAAGGAACAAAAGTCCTCCCGTTCCCAAAAACCAGGCCGCCACCTTCGCCTTACTTACCGGCGGCTTCCCCACGATCTTTCCCGTCTCCCCGTTCATCATAAACACATGCTCGCCGTTCTTATAATTGTAATTGATCATCCAGACCGGCATCAGGGCATAGTCCGCCCTCTTTTTCCGCACATGGTAATCCCGGCCCGTAATGTTAGCGGTCGTGTATTGTTTCATCGTCTGCCGGACGAAGGTGTCCATATAATCTCGCACCCGCTCCGATATACGCGGAAGAAGGTCCTCATCCGTGTAATTATATCCCTCCGCCACATAGCCTGGAAGGTACATGGCGGAAAAATCCTTCAGATCCTCAAAATGAAACGGCTCCAGTTTATCCATCGCCGTGTCGTCCATCCGCTCGGAAGCGTCCGCCGGAATGCGGTCGTAATCGAGATCAACCTTGCGCCACACTTTATAATGCTTCGTCGCCGTCACATTATAGTTTCCGCTGGAATAATGGGAAACCCTTGTACAGTCGGCACTCACCTCTCCCTGCCCCGCCACGTCAAACAGCCAGAACGGCACGTAAATACCTACAACATCCGCGATCCGGTCTGCCGTCATAAAATCATTCGGCGTGATCTTTCCATGCCGGCACCACTTTTTAAACCCGGCCACCGCTTCTTCTTTACTTACCCGGAACGGGATCACCTTCGCCGGCGCCCGTTTTCCCTGCATCCGGTCTGCCAGTATCATCGGGGAGCCGCAGAAACTACATTTCGCAGCCGTTGTATCCTCTGACACGGCGAGCTCTGCCCCGCAGTTTTCACAGTGGTACGATACGACCGAATCATCAAAACGGTTGTCTGTTCTCTCCTCTGTGACCTGCCGGTACTCCCCGGTCAGCTCATCGACATTTTCCTCCGCCGCCTCCTGCTCGTATGTACCTCCCTGCTGTTTTGCGTATTCCTGAATGTCGATGCGGTGGCCGCACGCGTCGCACGCCAGCATCCCGGAATGGGAATCAAACATCATATTGGCCCCGCAGTTCGGGCATTTATATTGAACGACCATACTACCTCTCATTTCCGCGCTGCTTTTTGCGCATCAAGCAATGTTTGTGCAAGCAACGCGCAGTCACAAACTTGCTAAGTGAAAAATTTATTTTTCACTTTCTCTCCTTATAGAAGTGAATCAATTTTCCCTCAAAATCCTTTTGTGCACCATTTATCTCTATGCCCACATTCATCAGCATATTCCCGCTATAGATCCCATCCCGGTCACTCAGCCTGTATTCTGCCGCGGTATCCAGTCCTTTTGGCCAGATCCGCACGCCCCAGCTATTGATGCGGTGCATGACCCTCACAAACGAGAGCAGCGCCTCCGACTGATCTTTGGCCACTACCATGTAACAGTCATACGGCGTTTTCTCTGACGGTACCACAATACGGTAATAATCGCCGGAGCGGATTAGGTCGTTATACTTATGGTACATGTCCGTCTGCTCTTTGATCTTTTCCTTCTCTTCCGCGGTCAGCTTTGTCACGTCCAGTTCATAACCAAAAGTGCCGCAAAGTGCCACCTGTCCGCGCGTATCAAACGGCGTCGTTCGGTGAGTGGCGTGATTCGGGCAGTCACTTACATGCGCGCCCATCGTGGAAAGCGGATATACCATCGCCGTACCGCGCTGGATCGACAGCCGCTCGATCGCGTCCGTATCGTCGGAGCACCAGATCTGCGGACTGTAATAGAGCATGCCCGCGTCAAACCGGCCGCCTCCGGAAGAACAGTTTTCAAACAATAATTCCGGAAAATCTGTCACCAGCCGCTCCTGCATCTCGTACACACCGAGCACATACCGGTGGTATACCATGCCCTGCTCGTCTGAAGGCGCCGTATGGCTCGCCACATTTGTGAGGCTGCGGTTCATATCCCACTTTACGTACTCGATCCCAGCCTCTTTGATCACGCGGCTGATCCGGCGGTAGATCTCATCGCGGACTTCTTTTCTTCCTATATCTAATACATACTGGTTTCTCGAACGGCTGACTTCCCGGTCGCGGTACTGTAAAATCCAGTCGGGATGCTCACGGTACAGGTCAGAATCCGGGTTTACCATCTCCGGCTCGACCCAGATCCCGAATTTCAGTCCCCGCTCCCTCACGCCGTCCGCCAGACGCTTCACCCCGCCGGGAAGCTTTTCCTCGTTGGCAAACCAGTCTCCGAGCGACGAATTATCGTCATTTCTTTTACCAAACCATCCATCATCCATCACGAGCATTTCAATTCCCAGGCCAGCCGCCTCTTCGGCAATACTCCACAATTTCTCCGTATTAAAATCAAAATAGGTAGCTTCCCAGTTATTGATGAGAATGGGCCGTTTTCTGTCACGGTACATCCCCCGGATCAGATGTCCGCGGTACAGGTCGTGAAAATTCCTCGTCATCCCGCCGATTCCCTGCGAAGAATAGACGAGAACGGCTTCCGGCGCCGTAAATGACTCCCCGGCTCCTAATTTCCAGGAAAAATGATACGGATGGATGCCCATGACCGCCCTTACATGGCCGAACTGGTTCTTCTCCACCTGGGCCAGAAAGTTGCCGGAATACACAAAATTGATCCCGTACACACGCCCCGTATCCTCCGTCGCGTCAGGCTCAAGCAAGGCCATAAATGGATTTTCCTGATGGGAACTCACACCGCGTATCGAACCGATGCTCTGCTTTCCCTCCCCGACTTCCCGCCGGTATACGTTCCTCTCCCGCCCCCAGGCGCCGTGAAGCGTGATCAGATCCAGGCCGCCGTCCCGAAGATCCAGACAAAGGGACATCACGCGTTCTAAATGGCAGCTTATCCCTCCATGATTTTCCACTACGACTGTGCGCGTGATCGCGTCTTCCTCTTCAAAAACCGAATAATATAATTTCAGTTCCAGCTTAAGATCCGACTCCGACAGATGGAGCACCAGCGTCTCACAGTCATCAGAGAACGTAGAAGGCAGGCCCTCTAAGGCGGGTTTTCCCTTTACCACCTCGTAACCTTTGTACAAAAACTCCAGCGCCTCCTCGCCGCTTCCGGCGTCTACCTCCAGGCATGGTTCCCGGAAGTCCCCGTATCCGGGCATCCCGTATTCCCACAAAAAGGTATCGTGAAGATTTACCTTCTCCCGCTGGCTGTCAGCCGGAATACTGTTTTTCTGATCCGCGCCCAAAAGCGACAGCATATTGCCCGTATCGGACATTTCCCCGCCGTCAAATGTCAATCTGTCCCCATAGTACATATGTCCGGCATACCCATCCCCGTTCACTCCCAATACATACGAGGAATGTTTCGTATCCAGTTTAAATACACGATATGTCTCGTTGATCTGTATCGCCATCGTATCTTCTCCTTCTCACCTTTTGACAATTTTTTTATTTTCTGTTATACAAAAACGCCCCTCGCAACACGAGGGGCGCCTTTACGTGGGTTAGAGGATTCGAACCCCCGACCTTTTGGTCCGTAGCCAAACGCTCTATCCAGCTGAGCTAAACCCACATATTCATTCGCTTTTTAACACGCAAGACATATGTTATCATAAATGACTGTTTTTGTCAAGAGATTTTCTAAGATTACGCAATATTTTCTTTTCCAGACGGCTGACCTGCACCTGGCTGACGCCAAGCTGTTCTGCCACCTCACGCTGGGTTTTATCCTCAAAATAGCGCAATTGTATCAGTTTTCCCTCCGTCTCGTCCAAAAGACAGAGCAGCTGTTCCACGAGCATCCGGTTTAATAACTGCTCGTTCCAGTCCGTCTTTTCCTGTATCCGCTCTTCGAGCGATACTTCTTTTCCGTCCGCAAAAGAGACCTTCTTATTGATTGATTCCACTTCCGCATTCGCTTCCAGAGCGATGACGATATCTTCCGGCGCGATTTCCGTCGCCGCCGCCAGTTCCTCGATCGACGGCTCCCTGTCTAGTTTCTGCGACAGCTGGTCGGCTGCCCGCCGGATCTTCCAGCCGTTTTCCTTAATACTCCTGCTGACCCGCACCATACCGTCATCGCGGAGGAAACGCTTGATCTCGCCGCTGATGAGCGGAACCGCATACGTGGAAAATTTAACATCAAAACTCATATCAAACTTGTCCACCGCCTTGATCAGGCCGATGGCTCCGATCTGACTCAGCTCCTCGCTGTCGTACCCCCGCCCGGCATACCGGCCCACGATGCTGTACACCAGCCCCATATTGTCCTTTATCACCTGGTCTCTCGCCGCTTTATCCCCTTTCCGTGCCATCCTGATCAATTCCATGGTTTCCATTGATAATCTCCATTCTAAGAAATATTGATCGCACTATATATTATTTTTTTCATGCGGATCCTCGTACCCTTTCCGGGCTCCGATTCGACCTGAAGATCATCCATAAATGCTTCCATAAAAGCAAACCCCATTCCCGAGCGGTCAAGCTCCGGCTTAGAGGTATACAGTGGTTCCATCGCCTTTTTGATATCGGGAATCCCCTCCCCTTCATCCGTGACTTCGAGAAAAAGCGTATTTTCCTCGATCTTTCCCCGGATCGTCACCATCCCCTGCTGCTTTTCATATCCGTGTATGATCGCATTGGTAACGGCTTCTGACACCGCCGTCTTAATATCTGAAAGTTCTTCGAGCGTCGGGTTCAGCTTCAGGACAAAAGCGCTGACCGCCGCCCTGGCAAAGCTTTCATTTTCCGAAATGCTGATAAACTCCAGCTTCATTTCATTATATGTACTCATTCTTTCCCTCATTTCTGCACTTATTAGACTTTCTGTACAATTTTATACAGGCCGGACATGGAAAATATGCGGTCGATCCCGCTCCCCACGCCGGTCACGAAAACACTTCCGCCAAAATAATGTACTTTCCGATATCGTCCCATCACCATCCCGATGCCGGAACTATCCATAAACGTCAGGCCCGAAAAGTCAAAGATGACGTTTTTTACATTTCCTTTTTCAATCAGGACATCGATCGTTTTGCTGATCTGGGCAGCCGCATGGTGGTCCAGATCTTCGCTTATGTGTAAAACAACATTTGCACCATTTCTCTCCAATGAAAAATTTTCCATAATGATCCCCATTCCGATTGCTTATTTTTCCCACTTCCGAACATGCCAGCGCAGCTGGCACAAACAAAAAACGGAGAACCGCAAAAGAAGCGGACACTCAGTTCCTCGTTCTTCTGTAGTTCTCCAACCATTTCTCTCTGTCATAATTTAGCACACGCGTTTATTGCGAGTTCCACATACCTCAAGTTGCGAAGCAACTTGCAAATAAGTGCGCAGCACTTATTTTAACCCAATTGCCGTATACGGTTCCTCGCTTCCGTAGCTCTTCCCGTATTGCCGTCTACCTCGATCACCTTGTCATAATACTCTTTTGCCTTTTTCTTCTTGCCCCTCTGGTGGTAAACCCGACCCATGAAATACAAAGCATCCTGATTTTCCGGCTCGATGGACAATACCTGATTGAGCAGCTTCTCCGCCTCGTCATACTTTCCAGTGTTAAAAGCGGCTCTTCCATCCTCGAACAGCTTCTTCACATCCTCGGCCGTCAGCTTCTTCGAGACAAGTTTGAATAACGCTTTCAAGTCGTCCGTCTCAAAATCCGCTTCCTTGTAGCCGCTTACCGTCGTCGCCGCCAGCATCAGGTCGCCGTCGTTATAATATTTCAGGGCAAGCAGCAGATCCTCGTTCCGCTTGATCTTCTTTGTATTCTGCGTCTGTTCCTTATCGAGGCTCGCCTGCAGCTTGTCCGACTTTTCTTTCAGGGAATCTCGCTCCTTTTCCAGCGAAGAAATCTCCGCTTCCTTGACCGAAAGTACCTGATTATTTTCAGATATACTGGCCGAATTACTGCCGTTTCCTTTTTCCTGAAGTGTCGGCCTTATGAGAACAAAACTGACAACGAGTCCGATGATGACGCCGATGATCACATTGATGGCCGGCATCCAGTGGCGTTTTTCTTCCTTATAAGAGCCTACGGGCTGGACATTCGCCAGCGGATCTTTTTTCACCTGCTGTTTATAAGCCCTCGCCGCACTTTCACGGGTTTTTTCCGTACCGCCAAACGTATCACCGATCTCCTGCATGTACCGGAGCGTGGTCGTATTGTTAAAATCTATCTTTCTCGCGCGTTTCAGGCATTTGGCTGCCTTCGCAAATTCCTTATTCTTCATGTACAAAAGTGCCAAAAGCTGATGCGCCCGGACAAATCTGGGATTCAGGCTGACCACTTTCTTCAGCTGAATGACTGCAAGGTCTTCATTCCCGCCTTTCGCCGCCGCCAGCGCCGAATTATACTTCTTGATGGTCTGGTTCACCGCGTCCAATGCCGTCTGATTCTTTCGTATGATATCAATATAACGTCCGGCCCGGTTATTATCCGGCTGGAAATACCGGCTCAGTACCCATTCGCTCAGCGCGGCCACCGTTTCTCCCATCTCGTTATAGATCAACCCCAGCAGGTTTCTGGCATTGGTATTGTATTTATTAAACTGAAGGCTTTTGCGCAAGATCAGGACCGCTCCCGACAGATCGCGGACATGTGCCTTCTCAAGTGCCATGTTATAATACGCGTTCGAAACCCTGCGCACATAGTGGACAACCTCCAGATCCTGTCCACAAAAACCACAGGTCCCCATCTCATCGCTTATCTTTGCATCACATCTTGGACATCTCATTCCCGTTCCTCCAACTATTTACTCGCACACACCTACAGAGAAACCGTCGCCCGTGCATCTGCGATAAGCTCTCTTACAATATCGGTCACATCGGTTAAATTATTGTTATTTACCACGTCCTCTACCTGTTCCACATCCGGACTTGGCTCGTACTTTTCCAGTTCTTCTTCAAAATTGATCATTTTGACCTCCTTTTTTATCCCTATGGAACATGATAACTACTTTCCAGAAAAAATGCAAGGGGGAAACCAGATTTTAAACAATAATTTTCGCAATATCTGACAATTTCCGCTACGCAAGCTGAGACAGCCGTTCTTTGACCTGCGCCATCATGCCCTCATATTTTTCAAGTTTTGCCTTTTCCTCTTCGATCTTGCTGGCAGGCGCCTTGTTTACAAAGTTCGGATTGCCGAGCATCCCCTCAGAACGCTTCAACTCTCCGGCAAGACGTTTTTCTTCTTTTCTCAGGCGCTCGATCTCTTTTGCCACATCGACCAGTTCGGCAAACGGCATATAGATCGTTCCCTTATCGATCACAACCGATACGGCATCCTGTTCAATACCCGTCTTGTCCTCCTGGATCACCACCTCACTGGCAAACCCGAGCGTCGCGAAAAATACGCGGTTTTTCTCAAAAGTCTCCCGCACAGACGCGTCCGCTGTTACCACGATGACTTTTGCCTTCTTGCTCGGCGGCACGTTCATCTCCCCGCGCACATTACGAATGCCTTTTACCGCCTCTTTGATCCGTTCTACCGCATCCAGATCAGCGTCAAACTCGTCGGTCGTACCAGAGTTGGCCGTACCCGACATAAAGCCGTCGGCCGTACCAGGCATGAGGCCGTCCCCCTCGCCAGTCGGCCAGTCCGAAACCATAATGGATGCGTCCTCGTCTTCCATCAGCGTGCAGTAGATCTCTTCCGTGATGAACGGCATATACGGATGGAGCAGCTTGAGCGCATCGATCAGCACGGCTTTCAGCGTATAGAGTGCCGCCGCTTTCGTCTCGTCCTCTTCATTATACAACCGCGGCTTTACCATTTCGATATACCAGTCACAGAACTCTTCCCAGATAAAATCATAAATCTTTTGCACGGCAATTCCGAGATCAAAGCTCTCCATCAATGCCGTCACATCCTTTACCAGTCGTCTGCATTTGGCGAGGATCCATTTATCTGCCTGCGTAAACTGGGACGGGTCTGGCGCTTTGTGGGCGAGTTCTTCATTCTGATCGAAATTCATCATAATAAACCGGGACGCGTTCCATACTTTGTTGGCAAAATTCCGGCTCGCCTCGACGCGTTCCCAGTAAAAACGCATATCGTTCCCCGGCGCATTTCCGGTGACGAGCGTCAGACGAAGCGCGTCCGCGCCATATTTGTCGATCACTTCGAGAGGGTCGATTCCATTTCCCAGCGATTTACTCATTTTACGCCCCTGGGAATCCCGGACAAGTCCGTGGATCAGCACTGTATCAAACGGTACTTTTCCAGTATGCTCAATCCCGCTGAACATCATGCGCATAACCCAGAACGGAATGATATCATATCCGGTCACGAGCGTACTCGTCGGATAGAAATAATCCATCTCCTCGGTGTTCTCGGGCCATCCAAGCGTGGAAAACGGCCACAGCGCCGAACTGAACCACGTATCGAGCGTGTCGGGATCCTGGCGCATTTTTTTCCCGCATTTCGGGCAGATTGCCTCGTTTTCTTTCGTCACGACGAGCTCCCCGCACTCGTCACAGTAAAAGGCCGGGATCTGATGCCCCCACCAGAGCTGGCGGGAAATACACCAGTCACGGATATTCTCCAGCCAGTGGTAATAAATCTTCTTAAAATGATCCGGCACAAAATTTGTCTCTCCCTTTTTTACCGCCTCGATTGCCGGCCCTGCGAGCGGTTTCATTTTAACAAACCACTGCTTGCTCACCTTTGGCTCAACCGTCGTACCACACCGATAGCAGGTTCCTACGTTGTGGTCGTGGTCTTCTACTTTTACAAGAGCGCCTTCTGCCTCCAGATCTTTTACGATGGCTTCCCTGGCCTCATATCGGTCCATGCCCGCATATTTCTCATAATCCTCTACAATTTTCGCGTCATCCGTCATGACATTGATGACCGGAAGGTTATGGCGGAGACCTACCTCGAAGTCATTCGGGTCGTGTGCCGGCGTGATCTTTACGACACCGGTTCCGAATTCCATATCAACATAATCATCGGCGATCAGCGGGATCTCCCTGTGTACGATCGGCAGCACGAGTTTTTTCCCGATCAGATCCCGGTATCTTTCGTCTTTCGGGTTTACCGCTACTGCTGTGTCCCCGAGGAGCGTTTCCGGCCTCGTCGTTGCCAGATTGATCTCACCGCTCCCGTCGGCAAACTTATAACTCAGATGCCAGAAATGCCCTTTCTGGTCTTCGTACTCCACCTCTGCGTCGGAAATCGACGTGCGGCAGTGCGGACACCAGTTGATGATGCGCTCCCCGCGGTAAATAAGCCCTTTATCATATAACTTGACAAACACCTCTTTGACAGCCCGGTTGCAGCCTTCATCCATCGTAAAGCGTTCCCTCTCCCAGTCACAGGAAGATCCCATTTTCTTTAGCTGGGATACGATCCGGCCGCCGTACTGCTTTTTCCAGTCCCACGCCCGTTCGAGGAACTTTTCCCTGCCGATTTCTTCTTTCGTCAGCCCCTCTTCCCGCATCGCCTCTACGATCTTTGCCTCGGTCGCGATCGAAGCATGATCGGTTCCCGGAAGCCAGAGTGCTTCATACCCCTGCATCCGCTTAAACCGGATCAGAATGTCCTGGAGCGTATTATCCAGCGCGTGCCCCATATGAAGCTGCCCGGTAATATTTGGCGGCGGGATCACGATCGTATACGGTTTTTTATCAGGATTTACTTCCGCGTGGAAGTAACGCTTGCTGACCCATTTTGTATAGAGCCGGTCTTCGATGTCTTTGGGATCATAATTTTTTTCAAGTTCTTTTTTCATATTCTTTTATTCCTCCTGTCCGCCGCGCAAGCGGCACGTTCTGCTTTCTTTATTTCATCAAAAAAAGCCTCGGGCGGTATAACCCGAAGCGTCTTATCTCGCATTGTGCGAAACGCCTGATCTCGCATTGTGACGATACGGTACCAACCCTATAAGGGCGAACTTTTGTCGCGGTACCACCTTATTTTAAATAAAAGAGATCCTAATTCATATTTTACATACAGATTCCTTTATTCCTCATTATGCCGGTAACGGGGCAAACCGTCATTTCCTACTAAGTTTTCGTACCGTCTGCCGTCATATCATCTTCTGCAGCGGGACCTCATTCCGTTCAGAAATACAACTCCGAAGCTACCTTCCACCATACACTTCCCAGATGTCTTTCAGCCGGTGAACATCCTCTCTGACGGGGTTTTATGATGTACTCCTCTTCCTCATCGTCTTTTGGTTTATAGTAAACATCTTAAACAAAGTATCGCCGTTTGTCAAGAAAAAAGTTTCTTTACAGCCTGCTTCGCAATCTGCTCCTGTATCCTTTTGTTTGCCCTTCCACCTAAAAAGAAGAAAAGATTTTTTCGCCTTCTTCACATATAGTTTCGACCGGCTCCCCGGTCAGTTCACTGATCTCTTCCGGCGACAAACCTCTCTTTAGCATACCGGCAAGCAATCTCCGCCCCCAGGCGGCACCTTCCTCTCGCCCTTCTCCCCTCACCGTCGCCATATGTAATTCCTCATCATATTCAAATATACTCATCTGGATCACCTCCGCACGGTTAGCTGTTAAAAATTCTTTCAGAATTCCCTCCCTGATACAGTCTGACACCGCCTTTTCTACCGCTTCCTCAAATAACATCTGACTGCCATAACGGCGGATCCTGTCCACATACTGCATATAATCATGAAGGGATCGGCATTTACTCAACAGTTCTCCATTATATCCCGGATTAATGTTCAACTGGAGTACCACCAGCTCCAAATTGACTTCGTCCGTCCTGTGGTAAAAGCATTCTGACAATCGCAGGATCTTCCTCTCCGGCTGCTCCTCTGTTCCATTGTAAAATACAACAAAACGAGGTGACGGGATCTGGATCCTCCTATTCGAATACAGATCCAGTTTTTCTTTCTGAATCATCTTTTCATATTGTTTTGCCACATAAAACAGATCCCGCAGCGGCATGTTGGGATTCACCGTAGACTGATGCTCGTATAGGTTCAACCTCAGATCC
This sequence comes from uncultured Eubacterium sp., assembly GCA_910579145.1. Taxonomy (GTDB): domain Bacteria; phylum Bacillota; class Clostridia; order Lachnospirales; family Lachnospiraceae; genus Eubacterium_F. The sequence goes on along the minus strand of CAJTTQ010000002.1, from coordinate 43,102 downwards.
ACCACACAGGATACGTCATTTTTCATTGACAGATAGACGGCATTTTCCAGCGTCGTCACCTCAAGTTCTTTCGGGTCTGTATAATGGGTATCGTTTACTGCATTGTACAACGTCAAAAGTTCTGACTTATCCCGGTAAAGCATGCGGAATACGGTATCCTTATAATTTCTCTGCACGGATGTTCCCGGTCGCGCATCCGCTTCCCGATCTGATTTTTTCTCCATAAGCCCTCCATTCCACAGAGAGCCCGCTCCTTTTATTTCAAACAACCTCTCTGCTTTTTCTGATTTTTTGGAATAAAGCATTGACGTTCTTTGAAATAAAAGAATGATAAAGATAAAAGAATAGTAATGCTTTTTATTATGATAACATATAAGTATGGTTTCGTCAACTAAATTATTTACTTACATCTCCAATTTCTCCAGCATTTTTCTATTTACGAATCACTTTTCTCATCCCGGAACCGCAAAACTCATGAGGGATCATTTTAAATCCTCTTCTCTCATAAAATAGTTCTTTTCCCTTCTCGGCAATCAACTGTATACTGGAACGCCCGCCGACCGGTGTTTCCTTATCCACATATCCAACCAGCATATCCATGATCTTACTTCCGATTCCCTTTTTCTGATAATCCGGCTGCACAACAAGATCTGCTATCATATAATACATCCCGTCCCCGATCAAACGCCCCATTCCAACCACCTGATCATCCTCTTCTGCAACCACTGAGTACAAACAACGATCAATCGCCCTCTCTGTCTGCTTTTTTGAAAAATTTAACCAGCCAACACTGTTTCTCAGTCTGCAATAATCATCGTGACACAACGCATTTTCTTCAAACCGCATTATAAAAAATGTCCTCCCATATTTTCTATTTCAAATAAAATCATACCACACTCAATGTCCTTTTTCTATCTACATCTTTACTAATTTACTATCTCAACAAACGGTATCTGTACCGGAAAGACAAAATAAAGCAACCAAAGACAGGAAAATCATTAAAAAAAAGAGTATTCTATCTATACAGGAGGGTTATTTATGGAATGGACAAATGCGATAAAATGCCTTTCATATTATGACAGGCATGACCCCAACAGATTATATGCGAAAGAGACGCCTTTCGATAGCAGGATCTGCTCTGGCAAAAGGAAACGCTAAAGTGATAGACATTGCCCTGAAATACGGGTATGATTCCCCGGAAAGTTTTTTCAAAGAGGTTTCACGGTATTACTCCACAACAGGCAAAGAAGGGTTTGAACTTACGGGAGATCCAAACTCCGCAGATCACGAAGTGAAATATGCCTGCCCATCAAGCATGGTAATTGAGGCAGCCTCCCCCTGTCTCCCACCGCGCGCAATGGGCCAAATACTCACACACGGCGTATTCACCATTTTTCAAGCTCGACGGTCAGCTCTCCCGTCACCATGTCAACATAAAGGAAATTATGGCAGCTATTACATTTGACAACGCCTGTCTGCTGAGGTTTCTGCTCCTCCTCAATGAGAAACGCGTACACTGGCCTCACTTCGATCTGCGTCCCCGGTCCTCCTCCCATTTCACCCAGATATGGCACATAGAGAGGGATGATCTTCGTAAAATGCAGCGACTCGAAACCGGACAGCTTTTCCTTCACGATCCGTACGGCACTCTCCAGGTCAACGATTTTCCATACCGGCTCCGACGAGTCTATACGAAACATAACATTTCTAGAAAAGAAACAGGGCAGTCCGCTTTTTTCATAATCCATGATCGTAAACAGATTTGTTGTAAGCAGATTTGAGTTAAATTCCTCATCCTCTTCCATCAGCGACATCGTATGATTATTCAGCCGGATCCCCTTATAGTCATACTCGGCACACAGGGAAATGATCTTAGACGAAGGATTCCCTGCCTTTTTTCCTTCCGTCTTTCTTTTCCTTAAAATGCTTTTTTACTGACAGATGAAGTATCCCCACTCCTTCGACAGCAGAAAAATCCACCGTTTCCGGCAGAGTCAACGCACCCATAGGGACATCCGGCATTTGTGTGTTTTTCAGTTCATCAACCGTACAATACGTAATCTCCGATTGTTTTACCTGCCGGTTTTCCCCGTATTCTTCCATATTCTCCTTACTTGCTCCGGTGTCTGCTGGCAGGCACACAGGCAGAACGCCAGGCTCAGAACGAGCAAACTTTGTTTCATGCCTTTCCTTCTACTTTTCATAGTCCTCCTCCATTTCTTTCCGATTTGCTGCGGATCACCAGACCATACACCGATCTCTGGGTGATACCGCTCATATGATCAACTACAGGACCATCATAAATGACAAATCTGTCCAAAAAGTCAATGGAATTCTTACATATTTCTTACTACAAAAACCCTCTGCACAAAAATCACTTTACCCTTGAAATGAATAAAGAATATGTTAGAATAGTATAGGAATTGTTCCAAAGAAAAGAAAGGACTGCTTACCATGAAGCCACTATTTTATATCCGCCTCTACGGCGGTGTTATGATAAAAAATTTAAAAGTCTTCGTCCGCTGGGGACTTTTTTCTATCTTTATCGGCTTGTTTGTCGGCGCTTTCAGCACGCTGTTCGCGTTCTGCCTGCGCCAGGTAACAAAGCTTCGCACCGAGAATCCCTGGCTGATCTTTTTCCTGCCGGCCGCCGGTGTCATCATCGTTTTCTTATACCGGATCCTCCACTACAAAAACGACAAAGGGACGAATCTCGTACTGTCTACGCTCCATGCCAAATCCGAGATTCCTTTTAAAACAGCGCCGCTCATTTTCATCGCCACGATCGTGACCCATCTGTTCGGCGGCAGTGCCGGACGCGAAGGCGCAGCGCTGCAGCTCGGCGGGAGCATCGGGCAGCAGTTGGGAAAATGGTTCCGCTTTGATGAAAAAGACCAGCGCATGGTTATCATGTGCGGCATGAGCGCGGCCTTTTCCGCGATTTTCGGCACACCGATCGCCGCCTCTATTTTTTCTCTGGAAGTCGGAAGCATCGGTATCATGTACTATGCCGCGCTCGTTCCGTGCGTTTTTTCCTCGCTCACGGCCTCACAGGTCGCCATCCATATGGGGATCGGCCCCGATGTGTTCCATCTGACCGACATTCCGTCATTTCATGTGATACCGGGACTGAAGGTTATTTTACTGGCGCTGTTTTGCGCGGCGCTGAGCGTTTTGTTTTGCAAATCCCTGCATTCGCTCGGCGATCTCTACCGAAAACATTTGAAAAATCCATATGTGCGTATCCTGTTTTCAAGCGCGGTCATCATCGGCCTCACGGTACTGCTCCGAACCGATGACTATATGGGTGCCGGCGTTCCTGTCATCGAGCGCGCCATCGAGGGCACGGTGTCCCCGTCCGCCTTTTTTTGGAAGATCATCTTTACCGCGCTGACGCTGGAAGCCGGTTTTAAAGGCGGCGAGATCGTCCCGTCCTTTTTTGTCGGCGCCACGTTCGGCTGCCTGTTCGGACAGCTTCTCGGCCTCTCCCCCTCCCTCTGCGCGGCAGTCGGCATGATGGCAGTATTCTGCGGCGTGACAAACTGCCCCATCACGTCCATGCTCATTTCCTTTGAGCTGTTCGGTTATGAGGCAGTTCCTTATTTTTTGCTCGGTAACAGCATCAGCTATCTGATGTCAGGTTATTATGGTCTCTATCACGACCAGACGATCGTGTATTCGAAGTATAAGACCGAATTTATAAACCGGCGGGCACGGGAATGAAAAGCACAGGGTTGTCATAATGCCGATGACCTTATATCTCTCCGATACATGACGATGCAGATGATCGTCAAGATCGTTTCCACAACAGGCTGTGCCATGATCACACCATATAATATCGTATACCTCACGATATCTGACATTCTTTTTTTCTCATTTCCCCCGTAGCAATAGCCCACCAGGGGCGCAACTCCCTGTGATAATCCCACCGACAGCAAAATGGGTATCATGTCAATTTTATACGCAATTCCATACGACGCCACTGCGTCAGACCCGTAAATACTGATATAGTTGTTAAGCATTATATTGGAAACGCTCATAAGAACCGTAATGAGGGCGCCCGGAATACCGATGCTTACGACATTGCGAATCATGGCTGCATTTGGAGAAAAACGTTTCGGAGACAATGAAACGAACGGATTTCCCTCATGTTCTTCGCGGATCATGCAGACGATATAATAGATCGTCGCACATGCAAAGCCTAAAGATGTGGCAAGCGCGGCTCCTGCCGTCCCCCATCCTAAGATCGCTATAAAAATATAATCCAGTACCATATTGATCACATTTCCAAGTACCAGTCCGACGGTGCCTTCTTTGACCAGGCCGACCGAACGGAACAGATGAACAAATCCATTTGCCAGCATGATAAAAGGAGCGCCCAAAAAGATCCATTTTAAATAATCACATGTGTAAGCAATATTATCCGCGTCCGCACCGGATACCTTGGCCAACGGCTGCAAAAATACCAGCCCTAAAACAAGCGTGGCCATACCCGCGATCACCATCGCATATACGCAACTATGGATGCCGCCCCTGCTTCCCTCTCAGAACGTGTTCTGTCCTATATGAAATATAGATGCGAAGACGAGACCTTAAAAGGAGTAGAGCAGGCGGCGTTTCATCTTCATTGCAGCTCCAGGCAATTACAGAGAATCCTGAATCAGAGTGAAACTTCAGGACTGATTAAAAAACTGGGAAAGGGGACATATAAACTCATTTGACACATTAAAAAAACTGCTCCCACTTACTTCCGTGGAGCAGTTTTTTCAAATGCTGGTAACCGGAATCGAACCGGTACGGGTGTCACCACCCACAGGATTTTAAGTCCTGGGCGTCTGCCAGTTCCGCCACACCAGCAAATATAATTGTCTCTGCCGCAGTACAGCACATGCACGCAGCAAGCGACCCAGGAGGGACTCGAACCCTTGACCTCTGCCGTGACAGGGCAGCGCTCTAACCAACTGAGCTACTGGGCCAGATCAAAATGGACCCTCGGGGACTCGAACCCCGGACCGTCCGGTTATGAGCCGGATGCTCTAACCAACTGAGCTAAAGGTCCCCAAAATGACTCCTACGGGAATCGAACCCGTGTTACCGCCGTGAAAGGGCGATGTCTTAACCGCTTGACCAAGGAGCCAATGTCTTTTACTTGCGCAAAAGCCATTTTGCTGCCACAAAAATGTCTTTGTTGCAACAAGAAATATATTATCATAATTTTTCTTATTTTACAAGTCATATTTTAAAAAATTTCATTTTTTAAAATTTTCATTTTTTGCACTCATGAAATATCCGCCGCTACTTCTGAAAAAAAGCATCGACACTTTCTTTGATCGCCGCCGGATCCAAATGCTTTAACAAATACCCAGCCGGCTTTAATGCCTTTACCTTTTTCACACTCTCCGGGTCGTTCCTGCCCGTCAGGAAGATAACAGGAATATCCGCGAATTGCTGGTCAGAACGGAGCATCTCGAGCGTCTGCCTCCCATCACAGACCGGCATTTCATAATCGAGGAGGATCAGATCCGGCTTGTTAAACGCAATGTTCCGAATTGCGGAAAGGCTGGATTCGGCTAACGTGACATCATAATCTTTTGTCAGCAGCTCACTCATATGCTGGCGCACGGTCAACGAATCGTCCACAACTAACACACGCGGTTTTCCATTTGCGGATTTCTGCTTTTCCAAATATTCCTTCACTTCGTCCATCGCGTTTTCTGCCTCGATCTGCATTCCGATACCGCTCTCGAGCAGACGGGCCGCGTCCGAGCAATAGGCAAAATAACCAGCGCCAGTGTCAAACAGCAGGCTGATATTCGGCTGATCTTTTTCATAAACCTTTTGAAACTGCTCAAAGCTCAAAAGATTTTCCGATTTCAGTTCAAATTCATCTTCGGTCGGGAACTGTTCCATCACACGCTTCACAAACTGCCTGGCCGTATACCTGGTAGCGTGCAGGAGCATATTGTCCAATTTATTTGTTTTGATGCCCATGATCTTCCCGACCGTATTGATCAGAAGTTTTTCCTCGAACACCAAAAAGTACTCCTGTTTCTTTTCATTGCGCTTTGTCCCATAGATCAGACGGTAGTATATGCCGTTTCCGAACTTCTCTCCGTTATACGCATCGCTGATCAGATGTGACTCCAGCTGAAACATATCAAACAAAAGCTGGGTAATAACTTTTTTTACCGCCTCTAAATGTTCACTGGGCAGAAGGTTCATCTGCTTTTTCGTGCGTTTTCCCGTGATGGCAACATCTTCGGTCAGCGTATGCCCGATCAGCCAGCCGGCACAAACGCCCAGAAAATGCTGCACCGAATCCGGGGAGTATTCCGATTCTTCCAGCTCCTTCTCCAGCGCAGGAAGCGTATTCTCGCGAAATCCCTTATGTAATCGCCTGTGCTGCTCCAGATCCTCATAATCAATAGAAGCCATATATTCTTCTTCATCCGAAAAATGATTGGCCGCGTGCTGTTTAAAAAATTTGATCCCCTCCCGGCACGCCCACTGGCGGGTCGCCTCTTCCTCTTGAAATAAAAGAAGTTTGTTTATGATCCTGAAAAGCTTTCTGTGCTCTTTATCTATCGTTTCAACACCGATATCGAACTCATCCTTCCATACAAACTGGTTATCCATTTCAAGTCCTCCTGCTACTATAGTCGTATCTATGATATTTTAAATAAATGTGCCTTTAGTATACCATAAAATAGCAGCATTGACAATCATTCTTTTACAACATTTCGTCCAATCTGTCCCAAAATTCCTCCAGTGCCAGGTTGTTTTCGTGCATATAAGCAGCCGCCTTTTTACCGACATAGCGGAAGTGCCACGGCTCATGACGGATTCCCGTGATTTTTTCCTTTTCCTCGGGATACCTCAGAACAAAACCATAGCGCCAGCTGTTCTTGCACAGCCACTTATTTCCGGGTTCTTCCTTCTGCGACTGGTCCATCTGCATATTTTCCGAACAGAGGATGTCGAGCGCCAAACCTGTCTCGTGTTCGCTGTGACCGGCCGGCATCGTCTCCTTATATGTTTCCGCAAGCGCCCTTTTACGAGTCATTCCCTGATCCATCAGCCGGCGCACATCCTCATCCACGAGTTTCTGTTGTTTTTCCCTGCTGCGCCAGACCGAGGCGATCCAGTACTGATACCCCTCATCCGATGCCGCGGCCAGCATATCTACGAGAGAACGGTACATCCGTTCTGACGCCTGCAGCCTTCCTCCACAGATCGAACGCAGGGACGGATCATAATCCTTGCCCAGCTTATGGTCCGCATTGACGAGGACCAGAACCTCTTTATTTTCCTCATATATATTCTGTGCTTTCTTCTCCCGTTTCTTCCCATTCTCCACCTGATCGTTTACATTTTTCGTCTTTCCTTCATCCTCTGGACAGTCATCCGCAGCCACCACCCCGTCCCCGACCCGGTATTCCATTTCCCCATACACTTTACCGCCCGGCAGGATAAAAAACATCCCAGTCAAGATGATCCCCTCCAGACAGATCATTGCTGCAGCCACCAATAGACATTTCCTTACTCTCATAACAGTTCCTCCTTATCACATTTTTGTTCTTCTGTGATAAGTATAACTGTCCCTTGTAACAAACCGCCTTCATAACCGTATCAAAACTGTATCATTTTCTCCATCGGAAGACCAAACCGGTATACGGAGCCGGACTCAACAAATGTCTCTTGTTTGATCATATTGACCGGATACTTTCCATCAAACTCCATCACCCACACAGTCCCGGACTCCACCCACGACACGAACGGAACATCTTGGAACGCGGCTGCGTCATAATAATCATTTACGCTGCCCCCTTCCCAACCACCATAACCCAGTTCCGCCTCGTCCACGCTGTATGAACGCGTACTACCGCTCGATTTCCCGTAAGCATCCTGCACGATAGGATCTCCCTTTTCTCCCTCCGCCTTCTGCCAGTACTCGACATAGTAAATTTTATGGTATTCCTCATCCAGATAAACCGTCATACTCTTTTTCGCTCGCTCAAAGACAAGCTTCCAACAGCTGATCCCTTTCATTCCACTGGCATCACCAGATGCGTAGATCGTATAGCGCTCGCAGCGGGTAAGGTTTTTGGCCCTCGGTTTGTACTGCTCCTGCAATAAACCCAGTTTAAATAACTCTTTCATTTCCTTCCTGACAATCTTCGCAAACTGGCTCTTATCCATCGTAAGTTCCAGCTCGTCCGTGCGCACGGCAGATAACATCGCATTCTCGTTCCATACTTTGGCGATCGCATATAATTTTCCCATAAAACAATCATACGATGTTTCATACGTACTCATATTTATGTCCGTAAATTCCGCCTGATCGAGCGTCTGGTCGTCATACAGCCGGCTGTAATACTCCGGAAACCACATCGCCGCGGCAAACAGAACGATTACGCCGGCCACGCCGAATGCCGTATACCATTTCATCTGCCATCACCTTCCCCTTTCTGTTTCCTGCCATGCCGGAAATAAAATATAAATACTCGTCCCCTCGCCCTCTGTGCTCTCGATCCGCCACTCTGCCCGATGGATGGAGATGATCTTCTGGCAAAGCGCCATACCGATCCCGGCGCCGCCTTCCTTTCTCGCACGCGACTTATCGATCATATAAAACGGCTCCGTTATTTTTTGTATCTCCGCCTCCGGCATCCCGCAGCCGTTATCCCGCAGAACAAACTGGTAACCATCCTCCTGCGTTTTCCCTGACAGAAAGACCTCCCCTCCATTTCCGCACGCTTTCCTCGCATTATCAATAAGATTGGAAAATAGAGACAATAAAAGATCCATATCTCCCGTGATCACACCCGGTTCCACCTCATCTGACATCGTGATATCTTTTTGCTCCAGAACAGCTTCCGTCATCGCCTTGATCTGTCTGATAAGCTGGCTAACTTCGATCGGCACAAATACGGTCTCCTGTTGATCCACGTAAGACATCTCCAGCATTTTCAACGACAACCGCTCTAACCGCCGTCCCTGATGGACGATATAATTTGCGCAGCGGCTCCTCTCCTCTTCATTCAGCGTTCTTGCCCTCAAAATATCCGCATATCCGATAATGGACGTCAACGGCGTTTTCAACTCATGGGAAAATGCCGACGTAAATTCTTCCTGCCTCCTCGCCTCTTCCTCTAACCGTCCGATACTCTCCTCCAACTGATCCGCCATCCGGTTAAAGTCCCGGCTGAGCATAGTCACCTCATCGTTCCCTTTCTCCCTGACCCGTTTCTTATAATCACCATCCGCGAACAGCCTCGCCGCCTGCGACAAGTTGCGGATCGGCCGCGCGAAGTGAAGGGAGACTAAAAGAATCACAACGGCAAAAACAGCTGAAATGACGATGAGTAATACCCGGTACCGTTCATACAGCCGATCCCTGTACCGATATACATAGTCGATATTCCGGTGGATTTCCAATATATAATTGCCCGCTGAACTATTGATCTCACAAAGGGATTCCAAATAGTGATGGCCGTTCCAGACCGTGATCTGCCAAATGCCGCCATGTCCTTCCCGATCCTTGCTGATCAATTCGCTTTCATACGAATCATCCTGATAGACCACTTTATGGTCCTCATTATAAATGACGATGCCTTCCTGACCACCGTACAAATTCTGCTGTATCGAGCGGACGATCCCCGCCGCCGCCTGATCGACCGCCTGATAGTCCTTCGGCAGTCCCTGCAGGGAAGCGAGCATCGCGTACTGGAAAATCTTCATCTCTTCGATATTCTGTCCCGTTTCCCGGTTCATCGTCGTCTCAAACGCCGTAAACACCAGCATATTCCCGAGAACCATAAACGACACGATCAGCACGCACATCATCGTAATAAACTGTTTGGCAAATATCCTCATACGAACCTCAATTCTGGGTGGAAAAGCGATAACCCACTTTATAGACCGCCTGGATCTGCCGTTCCAACCCCGCCTTTTTGCGCAGCCGCTGTACGTGAAGGTCCACAGTCCTGCTGTCCCCCATATAAGAGCTCTCCCACACCTGTTCGTAGATCACTTCCCGGTAGAGCGCTACACCTGGATTCCGCACAAAAAGCAGGAGCAGGTCAAATTCTTTATACGTAAGGCGCAGGGGAACGCCGTTTTTTGTCACGCTCCGGGACACGATATCGATATGGAGATCGAGTACATCCATAGTCGTTTCCGTCTTTCCATAACGCCGGAGAACACTCTCCACCCGCGCCAGAAGTTCCATCACGTCAAACGGCTTCGTCACATAATCATCCGCGCCCGCGCGCAGTCCCTTTACTTTGTCTTCTGTCTTCCCCTTCGCCGTCAAAAAGATCACGGGAAGCTCCATACATTTTGCATAGTCCAAAAGTTCATACCCGTCCACTTTCGGCAGCATGATATCAAGCAGGCACAGATCAAAGTGCTCTCTTTGTATCCGATCTGCCCCCTCTTCCCCGTCGTAACATACCTCCGTATGATACCCCGCATTTTTCAGACTCATCTGGATCAGTTCCGCAATGGACTCCTCATCCTCCACGATCAGTATCCGGTTCATCTCCCTCTGTCACTCCTTCCCCGCCCGGTGTCTTTCCGCCATTTTCAGGATTACCGTATCCCGGACGCCTCATCCTTTGGACAGTCTAACACCACTTTGTATCATAATTGCATACTACGCCATTTTTTCCTGTCTATAAAATCCCCACTTTCCGGAGCAGGAATTCCGCGTTCGTCGTCTTTGAAATCCCTTCCTTGATGCAATAATCAAAATACATTTCATCGTCACGGTACTCCTCATAAAAACTATAATTGATGATCCCCTGTTTATCTCCGAGCCGGCAGATCTCGAGATCGTGCGTCGTGATCATGCCGCACGCGTTCAGGCTGCGCAGCTTTTTGATCACTCCCTCTGCTCCCCGTATCCGGTCAGTGGAGTTCGTACCGCGGAAGATCTCATCGATCAAAAATAATAAATCATCCGTTTCCTCCGCCGCGTCAATGATCCTTCGTATGCGCAATAATTCCGAATAAAATGTAGAAATCCCCTCTGTTGTCCGGTCCGCGATCCGCATGGAAGTCAGGATCCTAAGCTGCGGACAGCGCATCCACCCGGCACATACATAACCTCCCGCTCCTGCCAGTACGACATTGATCCCGACTGTCCGCATAAACGTACTCTTCCCCGACATATTCGAGCCGGATATCAAAATGATCGAATCCTCCATTTGAAAATCATTGCAGACCCTCTCCTCATTCCGGAGCAGCGGATGGCCGATCTTTTGTGCCGCTATCTTTCTCCCGCTTCTGGAAACGACAGGCAGGCAGACCGTGGTGCAGTTCCACGCCATACCGGCAAAACTCATGAGGCTTTCTGTCTCTCCGAGCAGCGTAAACCACTGCTGCACCTGTTCCCCGTACTCATATTTCCATTCCTGAAAATCAAACGCGTTTTTAAAACTCCACAAAAACAGTCCATCCAGTACAAATCTCGAAACCGGATGAACCGTATACCTCATATGCGAAGAAATACGCGACAACTGACTGATCCCCTCAGATGCCTCTGTCAGCCGCGACTGGATCATGCACAACCGCTCCGAGTGAAACCCCCTGCCTTTCCAGTGACGGATGATCTCTTCATACGGAGCGATCTTCCCCGCGACCGTCCTCGTATACCCCAAATATTTCTTAATATGATGATCTCCCAGCATTCCAAGCGCGAACTGAAAAAGGATCAGCAAGCACAACAGACGAAACGAGGCATTACTTTTCGTGAAACAAAAATATGCGATCGTGACGCCGGTCACACTGCGGAGCACACTCACGATAACATCCGCGTACCGGAACGGCAAAAATCTTTTTGGATCCTTTAGTTCCGCAATAAGCTCTGGAAAACGACGGTCCAGACCAATTTTAGAAAAAAGGTACTCGAGGCGGGCCGCCCATTCGTAATCAGACTGGAGCTCTTCCACCGCCTCCTGCCGCCTACGGACCTCATCTTCTGTAAAGGACGGATGAAGCAGATCCCGGACAAACTGCTCCCTCCCGAAACAGGTATGCGTGCGGTTCAGAAATTGGAACAATGAACGCGGTCCCACGATATCCAGATCCACGGCATACCCGTGCTCATCGTCCACATACTCTTCACCGCTTTCGGAAAATCCCGTCCATTCTCCCGACAGCCGCTTTTGATCCTTTTTCGCGATCCCGCTCAATCCCGCTTTTTCCTCCATCTGCCGGATGATATCCTCATGCCGCAAACTGGCAGCCGCGAACAGTATAAAACTGATGCCTGCTGCCAGCCCGCACAAGACAGAACGGTATACGAACCAAAACATGAAGATCAAAGAAACACAGACAAAAAACAGTACCAGTTTCAATCCCCCCATGATATTCGATATCCGGTTCCACCTCGAACATTCTTTTTCATATCGTTCGATCAACTCTCTATATCTTTGTTCCATTTACTCTCCCATTCATGTAATATTGCTTCACAACTATCGACATCCACCTCATTGACCGCTTCCTTCAACCGGTCAAACAGTTCTTTCTGCCAGCCGTCATACCCGTATTCTCCCATTTCCTCTATGACATCTTCCATCAGATCCATATCCAGGTCTTCCGCAGCTGATTTCATATCCTCCAGGCACTCCCGCAGCACATCTTCCGGTATGCCGGACTTCTCCTCCCCGCTCTCTTCCTCTTCACAGCAGTACGGCTTTAGTATTTCCAAATATCCCATATACTGCTCGAGCATCTCGTCGGTCTTTTCATGTATCAGTTTCGTGTTTCTGGCATTCCCGGCCATCTCCATCGCCGCCGCTTTTTCCGACAACGAAATAGCGCCGATCTGTTTCGAGGCGCTTTTTAGCGCATGGACCTCGATCGTATAACCCGTCCAGTCCTCATCCATTTCCAGCGACTTTATGAGTTCCACTTTCTTTTGTATGACCCGGTAATATTCTTTCACTACCGCCCAGAAAAGCTTTTCATTCCCGAGGATCTGAAGCGCATAGGCGACATCGAGATCTCCGATGACGATGTCCTTATTTTCTGCCGGTGACTCGGGCATATTTTGTGTTCCGTAAACCCGCTCGATCTTCTCCGGCGGAAGCCATTGCTTAACTTTTGCGATAAGAAGGCGGAGTTCGATCGGTTTTGCGATAAAGTCATTCATTCCCTCACGGCAGAACATCTCCCTCGTCCCATCAACGGCATTAGCAGTCAGGGCGATGATCGGAACATCATCGTACTCCTTATGAAACCGACGTATGATGTGCGTCGTCTCCACACCGTCTACTTCCGGCATCATATGATCCATAAATACGATATCGTAATGATGGACAGAAATCTTCCCAATCGCTTCTTTTCCGCTTAATGCCGTGTCTATCTTCATTTTCAGCGGCTCCAGGAGTCCTTCCGCCACTGTGAGGTTTACGGCGTTGTCATCTACGATCAGTATTTCAGCCTCTGGCGCGATAAATTCAAAATCCTGTTCGCTCGTATCGTCTTCCATATGCAGCTCCTGCTGATTGAAGATCATCGCGAGATTTAGTACAAAAATCGGCTTTTTCACCACTAACAGATTCGGAATATCATACTGGATGTTGCTCTTAAAATCTATGAGAAGGATCGCGGTAATATCTGGATTCGTTTTTATGAACTCCTCCATCGGCAGCGTAAACATCGACTGCTCAAAAAAACAGAACAGCCTCTTATCCTTCGGCAGCGTAAACAGTTCCACGCCTGAGTTCATGGCTTTATACTCCACGCCAAGTGCCCTGACATCGTCCTCTAAATGACTGGCCACGTACGGATTGGAAATGAGTCCCGCCGCCAGGATCGACCCGCTTTCTTTCACATGGATGCTCGGCGTCGGGTCGCAGATCTTCTGCGGAAGACGGAACGAGAACCTGCTTCCCTTTTCATATTCACTCTCGACCCAGATCTCACCATCCATCAGTGTAAGAAGCTGTTTGGAAATCGCCAGGCCGAGACCTGTCCCTTCGATATTCCGGTTCCTCTTACTATCCACCTGGGAAAAGGACTGGAACAGCTTGCCAAGATCCTGCTGCTTAATACCGATCCCTGTATCCTCGACCGAAATACAGAGTTCTACGACCTCATCCACGAGCGGCTTTGCCTCCATTTTCAGCACGATTTGGCCGGCACTCGTAAATTTCGCGGCGTTGTTGGCGAGATTTAAGATGATCTGTTTGATGCGGATGCTGTCCCCCACTAATTTGTAAGGCAGTTCCGGCGAAATATCCAGGATCAGCTCTACCTCTTTTCCATCCAGCCTTGTCATGATAATATTTGCCACGTCATGGACGACTGAAATCGGTTCGTATTCTTCTGGGAAAATATCCATCTTTCCCGATTCTATTTTGGAAAAATCCAGTATATCATTGATGATCGCAAGCAGGGATTTACCTGCCACTTTGATCTGGTTGATATAGTCCCTGGCATTTGCAGGCAGATCCTCCCGCAGCGCCATCTCCGCCATTCCGATCACCGCGTTCATCGGCGTCCGGATCTCATGGCTCATATTCGCAAGGAAATCCGACTTCATGTTCACGGACTGGCCCAGCTCCAAATTCGCCTGGAAGAGGAGGTGGCGGCTGTATGTAATATCCGACAATATGTCCGCGAGCGCGTATAGGAACTCCGCTGCGCTTTCGATCTTTTCACGCGTCACCACTTTTATCTTTTTCAACGCACTGATATATTCGACGGGATCGATCCCCACCTCCACAGCATATTTTTCCATCTTTCCCCAGTCAGGTTCCTCGATCAAAACCTGTCCGCCGATAAAGCAACCGATCAGTTCGTCGTTTACGACGATCGGCGCCGCGAAATCGATCAGGCCGGCATGACACGTGTACGCGATGGATTTTCCCTCCCGCAGCGCCATTTCCGCTCCCTGTTTATTGCATTGTTCACAGCGTGAACAGCCGACCGGCGAAAATTTCATATACCGCGTACAAAACTCGGAAAGAGTAGAACCCTCGATCACAGCAACTCCGTTTGCATCCGTCGTCATAGCGGCAATCCCAGTCATTTTCGAAAACGCTTCCTGTATCCGCTGCAATGTCTTTGTCTCAATTAAATCCGTTAAATTCAACTCGTATTCCATATCAATCCCCATTCCTGCACTCTCTTTGCCGCGGCCGTCTCTGTACTAATCAATATACTGCTTGATCGTACTGATCAGCTTCTCGTGATCGATCGGCTTCAGCAAATATCCGTCCGGCTGAAGCATCAGCGCTTTTTGGATCTTTTTCCGGTCAGAGATACCCGTGAGAAAGACAACCGGCACATCCGCTGTTTTATCGTTCGCGCGGAGTTTTTTCAGGACAGCAGGACCGTCTTCGTCCGGCATCTCGTAGTCTAACAGGATCAGATCCACCTGTCTCCGCTGTAGAAAACGGAGGGCCACCTGCCCGCTCGTCGCGGTCGCCAGATCATATTCCTCGTGCAGATGCTCCTTTATGACTTTTAACATTAATGGATTGTCATCAATCACTAAAATCCGTCCCCGTCCCACCGTCCGGCGTCGGCGCTTACGCCGCGGCGCCGGCGGCATTTTCTTTGCCGGCTCTTTGGCCGGTTTTCCCGCTTCGGCGGCCGGTTTTTTCGCCGGCGCCGCCGGTGTCTTGACCGGTTGTGCCACAGGCGCGGCATGCGGGACAGCCGGTACTGGCTGCGGCTGCATCGGCTGCATATATGGCATCTGGCCGGCAGGTACTGGCTGTATGTATGGCATCTGCCCCATCTGCTCCGGCGGCATGACAGACATCTGCCCCATCTGCTCTGGCGGCATGACAGACATCTGTCCCGCCTGCTCCGGCTGGACCGGCGGCTCTTCCGGCTTATCCAGCCCTTCCTTTTCCCGCCACTCCTGCAGGAAAGTGGAGAGTTTCTCCTGAATGGCATCCATATCGGAAATATCCTGTATCATAAAATCGGTTATGTTAGCCGCAATCCGCTCAAACTCCACACAGTCTTCCTCCGAGCCTACTACCACAAACGGAAGTTTATGTTTTGACAGCAAATGCTTAATGGGGATGATCTTACTGTAGTCCTCTTTTGTCTCGTGATAAATGCAATACACAAAAATATCCGGCGAAAAATATTTGATATGCCTCGCCACATCGCCATACCGGTTTGAAGTGGTCATCGTCTTGATCTCATGCATATGCTTGAAAAAAGCATCCATCACATCGTTATTACTACCCGTTATCAAAGCCTTAAATGCCATAGTATCACTTCCCTTATCTCATTTGTTAAAATTATAACATATAACAATGCCTTGGTCAAAAGGTATTTTGCCGCCGGATCGGACACAAAAGCACTTCATTTTTGTCCTTTCGTTTGCTATAATATTCTTTGTGACAGACAACCTCGTCACAGCTTCAAGGCAGAATGGGAGGACATGATGAAGATTTCCGTGCGCAATCTCGTAGAATTTATTTTCCGGGAAGGGGATATCAACGCCGCCGGACTCGGCGCAAAAAACACAGAGGCAATGGCACTGGGCAATAAAGTACACCGAAAGATACAAAAACAGATGGGTATCGGCTACGAAGCCGAAGTGCCTTTATCTACGTGCGTCTCCCTGAAAAGCGGGGATACGGGTGAACCTTTTGAGTTGAAAATAGAGGGACGCGCCGACGGCATTTTCCGGGACGGTTCCGAGATCATGGTAGACGAGATCAAGGGGGTATTTCTCGATATCCACCAGTTAAAGGAACCTCTCCTCGTCCATAAGGCACAGGCGATGTGCTATGCCTATATGATCTGCGAGAACGAAAATCCCGCCTTCCTCTCCGTCCAGGTCACATACTGTCATTTAGAAACCGAAGAAACAAGACGTTTTAAGGAAACCTATACCAATCTCGAGATCACACAGTGGTTTGAAGATCTCATCGGACGATATGAACCGTGGGCGGTCTATGAATACGACTGGAAAAGCCGGCGCAATGATTCCATCCAAAACCTCGAATTCCCCTTTCCCTACCGGGAAGGGCAGCGCGATCTCGCCGCCTGTGTCTATAAAACGATCGAACACCAAAAAAAGATATTCATCCAGGCGCCGACCGGCGTGGGAAAGACGATCTCCACCGTTTTCCCGAGCGTAAAAGCGATGGGGGAAGGACTTGCCGACCGCCTGTTTTACCTGACTGCCAAGACGATCACAAGGACCGTGGCCCAGGAGTGCTTCGAATTACTATCCGAACAGGATCTGTCGTTCAAATTCCTGACGATCACGGCAAAGGAGAAAATGTGCTTCCTCGAGGGGAAACCGAACTGCACCCCGCCTTCCTGCCCTTTTGCCAAAGGACATTATGACCGGGTCAATGCGTGCGTTTACGATATGCTGACGAATGAGACCAGCCTCAACCGGGATACCATTCTCGCATACGCAAAAAAACACCAGGTCTGTCCGTTTGAAATGTGCCTGGACGCCGCGCTGTTTGCCGACGGCATCATATGTGATTACAATTACGCGTTTGATCCCAACGTCTATCTGCGCCGTTTCTTTTCCGAGGGAAACAAAGATTCCTTTATCTTTCTCATCGACGAGGCACATAACCTCGTAGAACGCGCCCGGGAAATGTACAGCGCCGTTTTAGTAAAAGAAGATTTCCTGCGCGTAAAGCGCGTCTTACAGGCGGAGTCAAAACACCCCCACCCGCCGGAAGTACAATATATCTTAAAAGTGTTTGCCGCCTCGCTTGACAAATGCAATAAGACAATGCTCGAATGGAAGCATGACTGCGATGAATTTGAACTGCTCACGGATATTTCCGCCTTCAGTTTCCAGCTCATGCGCGTCATAAATAACTTTGAACTGCTCGCAAAAGAAGTCAAGGATCTGTCGGACCGCGAAACGATCCTGAATTTGTTTTTTGGCATCCGCCATTTCCAAAACATGTACAATACGATGGATGACCGCTACCGGATCGTGACCGATTACGATTCCGAGCGAAATTTCCGCGTAAAACTCCAGTGCATGGATCCTTCCGCGCGCCTGGCCGACTCGCTCGCATACGCCAGGGGAACCGCCTTTTTTTCCGCCACCCTGCTGCCTGTCCGCTACTACCGGGAGCAGCTGTCGGCCGACGAAGACGATTACGCCGTCTACGCCAGATCTGCGTTCCAGACGAGCCAGCGCAAAGTCATCATCGCCAACGACGTCACGAGCAGATACAAGCGGCGAAATGAACACGAATATAAAAAGATCGCCTCATACATCGAGGATTTCATCGCCGCCAGACAGGGAAACTACATGGTTTTCTTTCCCTCCTACGCCTTTCTTGACAACGTGTACCGCTTCATGAACGTACCGGAGCAGACGGAAATCCTCCTGCAGCACAATACGATGAGGGAGGCCGAAAAAGAACAGTTTCTGGCTGCGTTTGATCAGACGGACGCGCGCACTCTCGTAGGCTTCTGTGTCATGGGCGGCATTTTTGGCGAGGGCATTGATCTGAAAGAAGACCGTCTGATCGGGACGGCCATCGTCGGTACCGGACTGCCCCAGGTATGCCACGAGCGCGAATTATTCCGGCAGTACTATGATGCCATTAATGGCAGAGGGTTTTCTTACGCCTATCTCTATCCCGGCATGAATAAAGTGTTCCAGGCGGGCGGACGCGTGATCCGCACAGTTCACGACCGCGGCGTGATCCTGCTCCTAGACGAGCGGTTTGCCGAGAGGAATTACCTCGAACTCTTTCCCAGGGAGTGGATCCCCTACGACATCACAAATAAAAAAGGAATGAAAGAAATCCTCCATTCCTTTTGGGACGATCCCGACAAACCGTCCTCACCGTAACCGGATCCCATCCGGCAGTATATCGATCTTTTTCTCCTTCATCAGCCGTCCGATCGCCCGCTTGAACGCATTTTTACTCATCTTAAATTCCCGTTTTAAGATCTCTGGCGATGTCTTATCATGAAATGGAAGGAATCCGCCGTCCGCGGCCAGCCGCTTCAGGATCACCTCCGCGTCCATTCCCATCTGCACCGGAACGTGTTCCTGTAAGCTCAGCGTCAGCTTGCCGTCCTCCCTTACTTCCTTGATCCTCGCGTGGACGACGTCACCGATGTGCAGTTCCCGGTTCATCTCGTTGTGGGGGATCAGAGCCGAATACATATCGTCCACCGCCACAAACGCGCCGTAAGAGTCGAGGATCTCATACACCATACCATCGACATGGGCACCAGCCGAAAAGTCACCGCCCACTTTCAGATATTCGTAAATGTGCATCGTCGCGCAGAGGCGCCCGGACTTATCAATGTACAGGGCCGCCAGTACTTCCTCTCCTTTTTTTACCCGGTGCGTCTGTTCCTTAAAGGGCAGAAACAGATCCTTTGCCAGTCCCCAGTCCAAAAACGCCCCGATGTTCGTCACGTCTGTCACGGAAAGCCGGGCAAATTCACCGAGCCGTACACGGGGAACCGTCGTCGTGGCGATCAGACGGTCTTCAGAGTCTTTATACAAAAAGACCGTCAGGATATCTCCTTTTTCAATCCCCTCCGGCACCTGGTTGTTCGGCAGCAGCACATGCAGTTCTGGAAACTCATAAGAACCGAGATACACCCCGTTTTTCGTCTGCTTTGTCACATAGAGCCGCTGCACGCGCCCTAATACTTTTTCTTCAAATTCCATTTATTTTCTCCATTCTGTTTGTCCGCCGTCCGCTATATGCCGCGAAACCGCGTGATCGCGTACGGCGAGCCGTCCGTGTCTGTCATGACTACATAAAACCCTTCTTCTGTCTGCTTCGTATTTACCCGGATCTGCTCTCCGAGTTTCGCCGCCAGCCGGTACTCCACCTGCAGATCGCCCACCGAAAAACCGGACGGAAGAAAATTCGCCGCGATACGTATGTATTCGCCGTTATTCATATGCGCGTTTGTATCCAGATGGTTTTCACAAACCCGCACGGTTCCGCGGTATTCCAGTTCTTCCGGGTAGGTCAGTTTTCTGGACGTGTATTCCATCGGGTAAGGTTCCCCCATCCCAAACGGCTCCACGTCTTCCGGTTTGGCCTTGATCGGCTTACCCGTGCCCTGATCAAAATAAAACCACTGGGAATCCGCATAGACAAGCGCCTCCCCATCCATGCTCTCCATGAGGAAATTCCTCATGCCGAAAACGCCCTTAAATTTGTAGGGCCATGTTTTTACGAGAAATTCCTCCCCCATCGACGGGCGCCTGCGAAAGACGATATGCCACGAATTGACAAGCCAGGCATGGGCATCCTCTTTCAGTTCCATACAGGACCGCCCCACATCCTCACTGTGGAACAGACAGCAGTCCTGCAATACATTTACGACCGCATGTACTTTTATTTTTCCTTCTGTATCGATCCGGCTGTAAGAAACTCTGTCTTTATACTGATACACGATTCCATCTCCTGTTCTCCGCCCATCTCGGGCAGCACATGTGCTGGTACGATCACATCGTCACGGCGGCAGTCCTGGCTGCTACTGTGGCTCCACTTCCGGCCGCGGCCCGCTCCCGCTGATCCATCTGGACATACCGGAACCATGATTGCCAAACGGCCTTCTATGAAATCCCAGTTTGCCGTAAAACTCTTCCTTATTCATCGCGGACATTAGGTTCACCATGATCGTTTCCCCCTCGTCCACCTGACCTTCCAGCCATTCGAGTACATGTTCGATGATCTTTCTGCCAAGTCCGCGCGACTGGTAATGCGGATGCACGATCACATCACAGATAAAATATACATAACCGCCGTCCCCCACGACCCTTGCCATCCCCACCGGGGTTTCCCCGTCGCAGGCTACGATCTTATAAAGGGAGTTCGCGAGCGCGCACGCCGCCCTTTTCGGCGTGATACGGATAAAATCCACACTTCCCCTGAGCGCATTGTACTCTTCTGTGGAAATCTCATGTTGAAACGTAATTTCGTCTATTTTCATTTGTTTTATATGAACTGGTTTGTCACCTCATCATAATGATAATCCAAACTGCCCAGATTCTCACACAGCGTCTCTTCGTCAATATCATTCGATCTGCAAAATTCTTCCAACGTCGCATATTGGTCTCGAAGCTGTGTATTTGCATAACTCAGCAGTATAATGGGGTCACCTGGTATGCTCATAATATCCTCCTATCCGATGTTTGTTCACCGTTTTCAAAAAATGATGCAACTTTATTGTAAATGTCACGGCATATTTTGTCAACCTTCATTCTTTTTTCCCTGAAAACTGATATCAATATAGTTCGCATTTTGGTATCTGATGAGAGTGCAATTTCCCATAACACAACAAGGGAACGCCTCAGGCATCCCCTTGTTTGTATATCATATGTCATATTTAGTTCGTCGGCTCAAACGTCCATACCTGATTCGAACCTTCCCAGTACGCATTCTGTACTACGTTCGTATTATCTGCCACTCTCAAGTGAAGACCGCTCTTACCATCCGTTACTTTTGTCAGGATACCAAACTGTCCTGCCACAGATGTCGTCTTGCATTTGAACTGCTGCGCGTCCCCGCTGTAAGCGTGATATATGTTCATATTCGTGTTATCTGTCGTGCCGGCGCCGCTTACGTCAAGCATGAAATCGCCAAGTGCGCTCGTCAGTGTGAAGTAGCCGTTATCCAACTTGTTCAGATACCATTTCTCACCTCTGCCGCCTGTCTTCGCTCCTGCCTGTACGTTCTGTCCGGCTGCTCCTTTGTTATCTGCTACCTGAAGGTATTTTCCGGATGCCGGATTCTTAATGCAGTACCAGCCGTTTGCGATCGTAGCACCCGTATTTGTATTCGTACCTGGATTTGTGACAACCGGTGCTTTCAGCGTGCAGACGAATGTAGAAACGCTGTTCGCCGGAAGATATGCCCAGAATCCATTTCCGTCAAGTGCAAGATCGGTTGTCTTCGCCAGATTCTCACTACCCGATGTGCGGTAACGATCCACCTTCGTAACATTCTGTCCGTTTACTGCAAATTTCTGTGAAATGTTATTGGAACCTTTATTTACGGCTACGATCACTGCCTTACCATCGCCTGTATAAGCGGAAACATAAACGCCGTTATTCGGATTCTCTGTCGCCGATACCCTCTTATAACCAGGACGGATGAATTTCGAGTACTGTGCCATACAGTAACCGCGTTTACTGATCGTGCCATCCTCTTTCATCGGACTGTAGCTTCTGCGTATATACCACCACACATATGTCTGGAGGTTATTGACCATCGCATTATGTATATGTTCTGAAACGCCGAGTGCTTCCGGCCATCTGTCCGCCGAATTCGAATCACTGTTCGGATAGTATACCTCTGTCATCCAAAGTTCTTTATTCGATGCTTTCTGCTGGAACAGCGGATAAGCAAAATCTTTTAACTGCGTTCCATATAAATGGGTTCCCATGATATCCACATTGGCAAGTGCCTGAGCATCATTGAGGATCGGGTCGGACATCGTCTTGTTATAAGAGAATGACTCCGGCGCGATCAAACGGCAGTTGATCGAACCCGCATGGTATTTCAGGAACGTCAAAATCTCGCTCGGTGTCCACCATGTCCACTCATGTCCGTAATCCGGCTCATTTGCCATAGAAATGGCATACAGGTTAACCCCATTATTCTTCATAAATGATACAAAACTATTCAGATGCTTTGCATACTGTGCATATTTGTCATGCCGTAAACGTTTTGCTTTCGTATCGCCATAGCGGTTGAATGTCTCTGTCATATCGCTCGGCGGATTCCACGGAGTTGCAAAAACAATAGCGCCTTTCGCTATCGCAGCCTTCGCAGTAGCGACTTCTTTGTACCAGTTCCTGCTGTCAGAATCAATCCAGATCCTAAGAACAGAAAATCCAAGCTGGTTGTTTCCATTGCCAAATGCTGTCTCTCTTTGCGATGCCGTAAGATCCCCGATCCAACTAGGATGGTTCATCCCACCAAATCCCCGTATCTCCTGATACGTCTTTGATACATTGACTACCGCATCACTGGCTGCCTGTGCTGTCGGTGCATTCACTGGTAACACCCCGATAACCAGTGCAAACAAAAGACAACCTGCCAATACTGCTCTCGCCGCTTTCTTCAGTTGTAACCCCATAAGTAACTTACCTCCTTCAATTAAGATAAATATAGTTTACGTTGATAAATATAACACAGAAAACCGTGCTTGACAATGAAATTTTTCGCCAGTTTGTTGACATATCGTGCAATTTTTAATCCATACTTCACTCGCGTTTGTGAATATTGCACAACGACCTATTGTTCCTTTTGTGCGAATGCGACAAAAAACGCATCTGGTGATGAATACTTTTCCTGATCGTGGCAATACTGAAACTAATATGAGCCAAAACACCGTAGTAGGAGGGCACAGCATGTCACAAACTTTTTCAAAAGATTTTATGACTAATAAAAAATATATCGACGAGCTTTTTCAGGTGGAAAAAAGCTTTGATCTCATTTACCGGGTGGTGACAATTGGTGGTAGAGCGTCTTGTTTTTATTTTATTGACGGCTTCTGTAAAGATGAAGTTATGGAAAAGATCATAGAGTTTCTCTATAAACTCACGCCAAAGCAAATGCCGGAGACGGCACACGACTTTCTCAAGAACTGTCTCCCGTATGGCGAAATCGATCTCATTTCAGACGAACAAAACCTGATCCAGCGGATGCTTTCCGGCGTTCCCGTTCTGATGATCGACGGCTATGACAAATTTCTGGCTATGGATTTCCGTACGTATCCGGCCAGGGGAGTAGATGAGCCTGAAAAAGACAAAGTGATGCGCGGTTCCAAAGATGGTTTTGTGGAAACTGTCGTGTATAATACCGCCCTGATCCGGAGAAGGATCCGCTCCCCGCAGCTTGTTATGGAAATGAACACCGTCGGGAGAAGTTCCCGCACGGACGTCGTCCTCGCATATATGTCCGACCGCGTCGAACAGAAAATGCTGAAAAACATCAAGGAACGGCTGAAAAAAATAGACATCGACGCCCTTACGATGAACCAGGAAAGCCTGGCGGAATGCCTTTACCAGCATAAGTGGTACAATCCATTTCCCAAATTTAAGTTTACCGAGCGGCCGGATACGACTGCCGCCAGCATATTGGAGGGAAGCATCGTGCTTCTCGTGGATACGTCCCCGTCTGCCATGATCCTTCCCACTTCGGTGTTTGATATTATCGAAGATGCCGATGATTACTATTTCCCGCCGGTCACAGGCACGTATCTGCGGCTGTCCCGCATTGCCATCAACATCCTGGCCGTCCTGCTGACCCCTACCTTTTTACTTTTGTTCATGCACCCCGAATGGATCCCCGAAAGCCTGCGTTTTATCGAGATAACGGATCCCATCAATATTCCCATATTCATGCAGTTCCTCATCCTGGAATTTGCCATCGACGGACTCCGGCTGGCATCGCTCAACACACCTAGTATGTTCAGCACGCCGCTCAGCGTCGTAGCCGGCATCGTACTCGGCGATTACACCGTGAGTTCCGGCTGGTTTAATTCCGAGATCATGCTCTATATGGCATTTGTCGCGGTTGCGAACTATACCCAGGTCAGCTTTGAACTCGGCTACGCATTAAAGTTTATGCGCCTGATCCTCATCTGTCTGACGGCGGCGTTTGGCGTGTATGGATACGCGGCAGGCATCCTGATCACGATCATCTGTATCGTCTGCAATAAAACGATCTCCGGAAAGAGCTATATCTATCCGCTCCTGCCCTTTAACTACAGGCAGTTTATGAGACGGTTCTGCCGTGTGAGCCTGCCCCGGTCAGAGAGATGACCACCCACCCGGTAAAAGACAACTTACCTATATTTCTACTTGTACCCCGACCCATTTTGTGCTACACTATAGTCAAAGAATAAAACAGCAAAGGAGGGTACGAATATGGAAATGTTCTTTTCGGACGATGACCTTTTCGATTTGCTGGAAGAATTAGATGAACAGGATGCCGAAATCGGAGAACTGGAATCCCAGTTAGAGATGGAAGCTTCCAACCGGCGGTTTGAAGAGATCATCCTCAAACACCGCAGTGAATAAAAAAAGCTGTCGCACCAGTGATATAAAATCGCCGGTGCAGACAGCTTTTTTATTTGAGAGGCCGCCTCTACCTATATGCACAAAATATACATATAATACAATTTTCCGATCCCTTTTACCCCTTCATACACTTTGTGCCGGATGCTCCGGTACGCCGTCTGGAATTCAGCGATCTGTTCTTTATCAAATTTTTCATAACTGAAACTTGCGCAAAATACCATCGAAACAAAAGGTTCCACCACATCTTTTTCCATACCGTATGCCTGCGTGATCTGCCCGGCATATTCGTCCACACTCTGCCCGCGGTAACGGATGCCTTTGTGAACGAGCGCTTTTTCCATATGGCGGTAGTACGCGATGATCTGCTTTCTCAGCGTCTTTTTCCTCATCCGCTTTTTCAGCAGGACGATCCGGATCCGGCGCTGTGCCTCTGCGGCCGCTGCCAAAAGGAGAAGTCCGAGCACGACAAACACGAACACTTTTTGCCACGACATACCGCTTGTTCCATCCTGCGCATTGCCTGGGGCTTCGGCTGTCAGTCCGCCGCTTTCCACCTCCGGCGTCTCCTCCTCATACTCGTCCTCACGGTTGTAGTTATCACTCTCTATATTTTCAAATGTCATATCATCTTCCGGTTCCGGTGTCTCGGTCGGTTCCTCTGGATTCGCGCCGTCACTAGAAGAACCATCCCCCTGATTCCCGCCGCGTTCACTTTCCTCGTCTGTCACTGAAGAATGATCCGCATCCTCATCTCCCATGCCTGGCGTAAACTCCAAAGGAAGAAACCCGTAATTTTCCTGATATACCTCCACCCAGGCGTGGATATCCTTATCGGTCACTTTGACTTCCGTCCCTGTCCCCGATATGTCCGCCAGCCTCTCCTTACTGATATACAACCCTTCCACATAGCGGGCCGGCACACCGATCCCCTGCAGCAGCACGGCCGCGGCCGTCGCGTAATGAGAATGATAGCCTTTTTTATTCTCTTTTAAGAAATAGACGACGGCATCTTTGTCCCTTGGCGTCTTTCCCGGAGAGAGCGTATACTCGGTATCCATCATGATAAAATTCCGCGTCTCCTCTACCAGCTGGTACAGCGAAGCCGACCCCTCATTATATTTATCAAGCAGTCCGTTCTGCGCATTCAGATACGCCTTATACTCATCCAAAACCTGCGCCGTCTCCTCTGACGTACTATGTACGGACGTACCTTGTACGGACGTATAATATTTCTTTGCAAATGCGGACAGCCGATCCCTGTTTTCCTGACTGCCAGCCCAGTAATCATTATCTGCCAGGTTATACTTATCCGCGATCAGACCTCTCCGCAATTCGTAGTACATAACGGGAAGGTATTCCACCTCGTACTGCACGCCCGGCACGGCCACCGTCGTCCTGCCTCCCTCGGAAGAAAAAGAAGTCGACGGATAGTACGGCACGGCATAATTCCCGAAACCAAAAGCCAGATTTTTTATCGTTACGCTGCCTGTTTTCCAAAGATTGCTGTTTTCGGTCGTCTGGCTCTCACCGATCTGATTGCGTAGTGTCACATGCCAGTTATCGACGGACAAGCCGTCCGCTGCCAACGCCGACAGCTCATTCTCATATTGTTCCTCCTTCACCTGATACCAGCGGTTCTGTTCAAACCTGGCACCGGTATACCCTTTCAGGTACATGCCGTGGCTCGTGTCAAAACTGCCGCTGATCTTCATCAATGTCCTGCCCGTCCGGTTGACCTGGTTCTTCCTCCCTATTTTCCCGTATTCCAGAGCATCGCCGCTAAAATACTCCCTGACCCATGTAAGAAAATCCTCCCGGCTCCACGTCGTAAAAGCCAGGGCAGAATTTTTCACTTCCACGATTTCATTCAAATGGCTGTCATACCGGCCCGGAGGAACGATAATGTACGTCAGCGTACCAGCTACCAGGCCGACACAGAGCAGTACGAGCGACAATTTCTGCCGCATGCGCTTATCGGTCGTATCAAACCGCAAAAAACGGGTTCCGATCACGGCGACCGTCACAAACAGATACGTGACAACATTTGCAAAGTAACCGATCTTACCTACCGTAAGCGGGATGAGGAAAAAACAAACCGTAGCCGCCACGTAAACTGAAGACCTTCTTTTCCGGTAAAAACAACTGCTGATCAGCGCCGTCAGGTACGCCGCCAATATGATCACGACAAGCGTCGTGCAATACTCAACACTGGCCGTCTCCTGCTCAAACCCTTTATTGCTCAAAAGCGTCACCTCATTATCGGTGTAGCTCATAAACTCTTTCAAATAGGTATTGATGATCGTCACCGTTCCCTTTTGTATCACACTTCGGAAGCGGATGATGACAACAACGGCAAACGCGCTGATCCCGAGCAGGCCATACATTTTCCCATGACGAAATGTCTCCAAAACCGTAAACAGCCCGTAAAACAAAAAGGAAAGGCCTAATATGACAGACATCGTGATCAGACGGCTAACGGGCAGGGAAAGACTCATCGCCGCGCACATGAGGGCAGAGTACACACCGAGAAAGACCAGCATCACCTGACTTATTTCCAATATAACATTCATAAATTTACTGGTTTTCATCCGGGCACCTCCCTCACTGTTCATCACGAAGATCTATCACTAGTAACTCTGCTACCTCTAATCCGTTTAGTTCTGACTCTGTATGTTGTGTCACGGTCAGATAAAGTCCTGTCTCTTTTGGCCTTCCTTCCTCCCATTCCATATAGGCGCGGATCAGTTCTCCCGGATCCTCCGTCTTATGGCACTTAAATAAATCTTCGAACATCCAGAACAGTTCTTCTTCGTGTTCGATCAGGCACTCCTGTATGATGTCATTTTTATTGTCATACCAGATATAATTCTGGGGCACGCCCTGTTCCATCAGCTGCATGGATATCGAATAAATCCCCTGGACAAGCAGGTCGGCTTCCCCACACGTCGCCGCGCACAGATCCACAAAGATGTAGATCGCTTTTGCCAGCGGAAGGCTTCCGTCTTTTACCATATAATGCCCGGTCTTACTGCTGAGTTTCCAATGGATGCTCTGGATCCTGTCACCGTCCTTGAAATCCCTGATATCAAAAATCTCCGAAGGGTCATCTCCTTTTTTGTACAGTGAAAAGCGGTCGCTGTCTTCATTTGTCTCATTATACCAGCGGTCCCTTCCCAGATAGATTTCCTTGATCGGCGGCATGACAAGGACATCCTGTGTCTCGAAATCTTTTCCGACTGTCGTCGCGAACAGGTTCAGATAATCGTAAAGTTTCACTTTTTCCACTTTGATCGAAACATTTCCGCAGTGCTTGATCACGACGGGGATACGCCGCCCCCTCTTTTTTCCGGTATCTACCGAAAACCGCACTTTCATCTTCCCCTTTTCCCCGGAAAATGTATTTTTGTAGCGCACCCAAACAAGCCCTTTGGAGACGGGGAGCCATTTTCCCGTATTCTCTACCATAAGGGCGATTGTAACTCTCGCCGGTTTTTCCATCGAATCCTTTTCAGCCACAGGGTTTTTGCACCCCACATCCACGTTCACCCGAAGCCGCATGACGATCAGAAAGGCGAGCATAAACAGCGGCACGATAATAAGCGCCCCCATGACAGCCACCGTACCATAGGACAGGCAGATGACAGAAACGAGAAGACCGGTGATCAGTATTAATATGTAAATCAATGTACCCATTGTCATATGTCCATCCCCCTAGCCGTAGGTTCTAAACAGACCCGCCTGCCGGCCTGCCTTCTGAGCGAATCTTACAATTTAGGTGTTGGGATCTTTTCGACAATTTCTTCCACGATATCTTCTGCTGTCGTGTGGCTCATCCTCGCTTTTCCGTTTAGCAGGAGGCGGTGTGCCAGCACCGCTTTTGCCACCTTTTTTACGTCCTCGGGAAGTACATAATTCCTGCCCTGCATAAACGCGTGTCCTTTGGACATGTCAACAAAAGCCAGCGTACCCCTGGGACTTACGCCGAGCGCAAGCATCGAGTGGTTCCGTGTGGCATCGACGATCTTCGAAAGATATTTCAGCACTTTATCATCCACAAAAACAGAGTGTACCTGTTTCTGCATTTCCAAAAGTTCCCGTTTCGTAATGATCTCCTGTATGTAATCCAGTGGATTGATCTCCTGGCGCTCCTTGATCAGACGCATCTCCTCTTCCATCGCCGGATACCCCATCGAAATGCGGATCATAAACCGGTCGAGCTGTGACTCAGGGAGCATCTGTGTTCCGGCCGATCCGACCGGATTCTGCGTCGCTACAACGATAAAAGGATTTGGCAGCTGTCTGGTCACACCGTCCACTGTCACCTGTCCTTCTTCCATGACTTCCAAAAGCGCTGACTGCGTTTTCGTCGATGTACGGTTGATCTCGTCAGCCAGAAGGAGGTTGCACAAGATCGCCCCTGGCTTATACTGCATTTCACCGTCCGCATCCAGCATATTAAACCCTACGACATCACTCGGCAGCACATCCGGCGTAAACTGGAGACGGCGCTCCGTCAGCTCCATCGCCCGGGAAAACGAGACGGCGAGCGTCGTCTTTCCCACCCCCGGTATATCTTCGATCAGAATGTGGCCTCTGGCAAGGATAGCCGTAAGCACAAGGCTGATCGCCTCATCCTTTCCACGGATCACCTTCCCTACTTCGTTCAATATTTCCTGTACTTTACCATCCATAGCATCCTCCATTCGCGCCTGCGAAAATATGGCCCGGGCATCTATCCCCGAACCATACTGTTTTTTATTATCCTACTTTCAGCCGGAACTTCTGCTGTGCTCTCTCGTCATCGGCATCCATTTTTTCGATAATGGCGCCGAGTCCGCGCAATTTTTCCTCAAAGTTTTCATATCCCCGTTCAATGTAGTGGATCTGCTCCACGACCGTAAATCCCTCCGAGGCAAGACCCGCGATGACGAGCGCTGCTCCGGCCCGTAGATCCGGGGCGCTCACCGTGGCGCCGGTGAATTGCTCCACGCCGGTTATAATGGCCGCATTTCCCTCCACATTGATATTGGCTCCCATCCTGCGCAGTTCGCTGATATATTTAAGCCGGGATTCAAAAATCGTTTCCGTTACAATACTCACGCCTTCCGAAAGGGCAAGTAACGTCGTCATCTGTGGCTGCATGTCCGTCGGAAACCCAGGATACGGCATCGTTTTTACATTAGCGTACCCGAGCCGTTTGTCCGAATACACCCGCACGCAGTCATCGTATTCTTCCACTCTCGAGCCGATCTCGAGCAGCTTCGCCGTGATCGCCTCCAAATGCTTGGGAATGACATTTTTGATATACACATCTCCGCCGGTCGCTGCGGCCGCGATCATATACGTCCCCGCCTCGATCTGATCCGGGATGATCGAATATTCGCTTCCATGAAGGCTCTCCACGCCTTTGATACGGATCGTATCTGTTCCGGCGCCTTTGATATTCGCGCCCATACTGTTCAAAAAGTTTGCCACGTCAACGATATGAGGCTCTTTCGCCGGATTTTCAATGACCGTTTTTCCCTCCGCCATGCAGGCCGCCATCATAATATTGATCGTCGCTCCCACGCTCGGACAGTCCAGGTAAATATGGCTTCCAGTCAGCCGTTCCGCGTAGGCATCGATCTTTCCGTTGTGGATCGTAACTCTTGCCCCCAGCTGCTCAAATCCTTTTAAGTGCTGGTCGATCGGGCGGCTTCCGATCTGGCAGCCGCCCGGAAGTGCAACAACCGCTTTTTTATACTTGCCGAGGAGTGCCCCGACAAGATAATAAGACCCCCTGATCTTACGTATATAATCATCGTCTACATTCACATCATTGATGAGCGCGCCATTCACACGGACCGTGTGCCGGTCTATGCGCTCCACGATGGCACCAATCCCCTCAATGGCATCCAGCAGCACCCTTACATCGTCCACATCTGGAAGATTCTCGATCGTAACCGGTTCGTTTGCCATGATCGCCGCCACAATGATGCCGAGCGCGGCATTTTTCGCTCCCCCGACCAGAACCTCTCCATGAAGCGGATTCCCGCCTTTTATAATATATTGTTTCATAATCATAGTATCATTCTCCATCTTTACGATTTCATCAAAGTACGCAATACTTCTATAGTATATCACATATGTCGATTTTGTAAAATGATATTTTTATAACAGATGTTACAAATATATTATGATTTTTTTACGGAGTATCCAAACTTGCCAATTTTTTCGCCCAGGACAAAATATTCCCCGTGGGAGTACGCCACCAGATCCGTGCTGTTCAGATCAAATTTCCCATTTTCGTCCATATACTCGCCGCTCACCTGCACTCCGACCACTTCTGCCACAAACATATGGTGCGAGCCGAGCTCCTTGATCTCTTTTACCCTGCATTCCAGATTTACCGGACTCTCCGCGATGATGGGCGCATATGTCAAATGACTGGCTTTTTGTGCCGTCAGGTTCATTTCCTTGAATTTATCGACATCGCGGCCGGACTTCACGCCGCACCAGTCTGTTGCTCTCGTCAGTTCCCGCGTGGTCAGGTTGATCACAAACTCTCCGGTTTCTTTTATCATATCATACGAATAGCGCTCCGGTCTGACGGATATGGATACCATGACCGGATCCGAACAGATCGTCCCTGCCCATGCCACTGTCACAATATTTGGTTTTTCGCCCTCCCTGCCGCAGCTCACCATTACTGCCGGCACGGGATAAAGCATATTTCCCGGTTTCCACTCCTGCTTCTCCATACACGATCCTTCCTTTCCATTCACTTTCTATTATTTTCAAAAATCACAATTTTACTTTATATGTAATCAGCTTTTCAAACTCTTTATGGTAATTCAGAAAACTATCCATCTCATCATAACTTCCTTCTAGGATGAGTACGATCTGCCTTCCGTACTTTTCAATGAGCGCGCTGAGATTTTTCACGCTCTGGTTCGACAGCGACGGCGCTTCCATGATATACATGCAGCCGCCGATAAATTTTTCCGCCCATTCCTCTAAGTTTATCGCGTCCAATTTTTCCGCCGAGATCTTTCCGATGTTTTTCGCTTCAAAATAATTCACTTTTCGCAATTCCTTAAACAGCTTTTTGGCGACTGCCAGCGACATTCCCGGAGTCCCACCAGTCAGCGCAAAGTGGATCATGCCGTCTTCCTTGTGGATCTTGTAGATCACACCCTTCAGCGTATTATAACGGATCCCGTTTCTAGAAACATCCTCGATGATATCAGCCTCTGGCGCAGACGTACCAAGCGGATGGCTCTTAACCGAAACATCCTCGGGTTCGGTCCGCAGTTCTTTCACCGCTTTTACCCTCTTTTTCCTGCCCGCATTCAGCGAATCATCCAAAACAAGAACTTCCTCCCGGTGCTCCTCCATCTCTTGAAGTTTCTCTTCGAGAGATTCCACCGGATAACTGATCGTCGCAGCCGCTTCGATATTCATATCTAAGGCAGCAGAAGCTTTTTTTAATTCTGTTGGGATTGTTTCCGTCGGATCTTTATCCGACGGGGCTGTCTCCACCGTTCGGGTCTCCGTTTTCAGTTTCTCTTCGATCACATCCATATCCTCGTTGGATACGATTTCTTCATCAAACATATCCAGATCGACCTTGAAATAGCTGACGATCCGTTTAAACAATCCCGTTCCATGCTCTGGCTCTTTTTCCTGCACATCGGATTGTTCTGGTGCGCTTCCTTTTTCTTCCGTTGTAAGGGATGTTTTCCTCTCCGCTGCTTCCGCTTCTCGGACGCTTATCGGTTTCTGTTCTGATACTGGCTCTGATTCTCGTTCCTCCGCGACTGGCGGTTCCGGCAAATTCCGCGTCACTTGCTGCGTGAACTCTAGCACGTTTTCCGCCTTTTCGGGTGTAACCTCTGGTGTGCCCGCCGGCTTCTCAGGCGCAAATACAGGCGCTTTTTCTGACTGATCTGGCACGAACAGCTGTCGTTCCTCTCGTTTTTTCACCTCGCTCGTACTCGCCGGTTCAGGCTCTAACACTGGTTCTTTTTCTTCTATGACAGGCTCACGCCCTGCCTCCGGCTGAATCCCTTGCGCTCCATCAACCGTCTCAACCGAAATGTCTTCCACCTGCGTCGGCGCATACGCAAAACGAACCCGTCTGTTCGGAAGCTTTTCTTCCAAATCGGGTTCCTCTGGCTCGGGTATCTCATCATTCACGGGTTTTCTCCACAGCGGACTCATACAGCTTTCCCGCAGCTTCTCTGCCTTTCTCACGATCGTTCCCGTGCCAAACCAGCGCTGAAGATCCTCGCACTCTTTGATACATTGTTCGCGCATGCCCTCCTGTTCATACAGCCTGGCAAGTTGAAATCCCCATTCTTCCGTATATTCATCTTTCTTCAGATGCTCCAGTATATCGATCAGCTTCTCTCTCGGTTCACCGGCTGCCTTCGCCAAACGGTAACGCAGTTCATAGGTGTCCAGCGTTATACCGGCAACGATCTCATACGTAAGATACAATTCCCTCGCTTCCTCGATGTCCCCCATCCTGATCGTCAGCATAAGAAGACGGTACAACGCCGGTCTGGACGCCGTCCTGTGATAAGCAATATAATACATTTCTTTTGCAACATCCATCTTCTCCGCTTTTAAGAAAACTTCAGCAAATAAATACAGATCGGATATGGTTGGAATCTGTTCATAATCCATATCTTCGATTTCTTGCATGGCTTTTAAATACTGATTTTCCTCAACCAGATTTCTTATCTGCGCACATCGCACCGCCGTATCATATCTGCCCATAACAACCTCTACTTCCGTGGAAACTTCATACGTACTTTATTACTCTAACTCTTTAAATATTCGGATGTTTTTTGTATCTCCTCAGGAATATCTATTCCATCGCGTCCAAATTTATGTATCACCATATCAATATTTTTAATCGCCGCCCGATTATCGATCAGATACTTCTTCGCCGCTTCCGCGTACACCGTCTGCCCCTCGATCGCCTTATAGATAGCGCTGGAGAACGGACAATACGTAAAAAGGATCGTTCTCGCCACACGGCTCAGTTTCATCGCGCCTCTTGACTCACGCAAGATCCAATCCGCATAATCTTTGGCAAATACTTCCTTGTATTTGTTATTGCACTGCTGGAGCTGCGCGCGTACTTTCTGCTTGCCCTCCATCGAAAGTTCACTGTTTTTCCGGTAAAACTGCAGATAGTCACAATACGCGCTCGTAAGCGAAGGGGTGAGGAAGTCATTCCAGCGGCTTCCCATATCCGTCCGGCATTTCTCCCATCGGAATGCGGAGAGCAGGCGCACCATCTCAGGTTCCAGCTCCTTTTCAAACAGAACCGGCATAAAGATCCTTCCCTTTGAGCTCCTCTTCTTTCCCTCGATATCCTGCCACATCTGACAGTTTTTCCCATATACAGGGAACAAAATGACATCTGGAGCGATTCGTTCGATCACGGTCGCCTTGATCCCCTCCGGCTTTTCATACGTAACGAGTTTATCACGGTAAAAGACAGAGTAATCAATCTCTTCTACCTTTTTCACTGCCTGATTGATCTTTTCTTCCGTCAGAAATGAATTGCCGATGCTGTTAAAAATCCCGTCAGAGCATAAGATCGGCACAAAAGCACTTATGTTTCCACTGATGATCTTATCGCCATAACGCAGCATATTCTGGCACTCAAACTGCAGACGCTTATCCTTATCCGCCATCTCTGCCGGAATATCCTTTTTATCCATCCGCTTTTCTTTCACCAGTTCGCGGAGATGGCCCTCGTAATCCAGGTCAAATTCATTCTTCGACGTCAGTTTCACGCCGTCGTAAACAGCCTTGAGCCATTTGCGCATCGTATAAACGCGGCACCCGTCCTGCCCGGTATATTTAACCGGACGAAGCGACACGAGCTCTTCCAGCTCCTTTTCCGTCAAAAGCTTTTCGCTCACAAATCCATAGTCTAAAAATAATTTAACTGCCAGCGGCAGATTTTTATCATCAAAACTCTTCTTGACAACCGCCTCATACACCTCAAAAAATCCAACCGCGATCTGCTTGCGCAGTTTCATCTGTTCCGGCGATTTATCAAACTTATCTGAAAGTTTCGTAAACGTTTCCACATTCTCAATGAACTCACTCTTTACTTTTACATGGATCGGCGCGTAATCGGTGATCTGTTCCAGTGAGTTGTGCAGCACTTCTACCCCCGGCGTATCCAGTTCTTCCATCTCCTGCTCGGAAACGGTCTCACCGGACAGAAGCGCAAAATACAGCCGTTCCATACGCTCACGGTCGAGATTGATCTCCATCCCCACTTTATCATTCAAAAAGACTTCGGTATCGTTGATCCTCGAAACGATCTCATCCACAGCGCTGTCGATCAGTCCATTTTTAATCCCTTTTTCTGACATCGAAAGCGCCAGCTTCGCCACTGTCTGGAACAAACTATCCTCGTCCAAAACAAGTCCCATAAAATGGCGGTATAAATGTTCCCCGTAGAGACCGCACGCCGCAACGAGCGAATCAATGACCTGACACTGCTCACGGTAGTGACTAAAGGCAATATAAGCACTCCCGCTAAAATATTTCTTCTGCACGTCAATCGGGATCGATGCGCACTGCCGGTAATATTCTGTCTTTTCTGACAGATTGACCGTCCCCTGGGCATATTTCTCCAGTTTTTGGCGGGAAGAAGCCGTATCCACATCAATCCCGCTGCTCTTACCCACCTCTTCACACAGCAGATATTTTTTATCAATAAACTCATTCAGGGAGTCATTTTCTTTTTTGAACTGCGTCAGACGCTTCAGAAGTTCTACCGTCAAAAAATTCAGGGATGTCACTAAAAGACCGCAGTATTCCGGCTTTGCCTTCAACAAATGCTCCACGCTCTCCAGTCCCTTAACGGCAAGAATATACACAGTCACATCATCTTTTGCTATGTAGGTAAATGTATGGCTCCCCTTTTCAACGTCGCAAATCCCTAAGAAATTGCCCGAGCTGAGGACAGCGCACATGCCTTCCGAAACAGCCTCCACTCTTCCTTTTACCAAAAGTCCGATTGAAGTAACTGCCTCTCCCTTTTCATACAAAACATCCCCGCTGCTCAGGGAATTCATGCTGTTTATCGTAATCTGAACTCGATTTTCCATCTGCTACCCCTCTTTACATACATGCTACCTATGTTATCGTTATCTACGTATTTGCCAAACATCGAATAAAAATCCGTGCGTCCTGCTTCGAATCCCCCTCAAAAGACGTTACCTCTACAGTTAGCTCAATTCAGGCACCCTCACGGCACACAGAAAGGTTTGCTTAGTGCTGCTTCATTCCTGACCTGACACGGTTCACAAGTTCCTGTTGCGTAAGACCCAAATGTCAACGCCACTTATAAAGGGCAGCTCTCTTTCAAAAGACCCTGGGCAAGACAACACCCCTGCTATAGCGGATTGCAGGTACAGGGCACCGCTATCTCCCCGGCTGCACGGAAATCTTAACAAAATAAGTATAAATGTTTTTGCTGTTTATGTCAAGATTTTCACACTCAAAAAACAATTGACATATATTGTTCATAAGTCTTTCCATTTCGAAGGTGGCATATGCAATTACCTATTTCAATCCTTCCCGGCGACACGCGTATGGAATACATCGCCGAAGTTATGGCTAAAAAGGGCGGCAACGTCTGTTCCTCCTGGTCAGATATACCAGAATCGGGCTATCTGATCTGTGGCATCCCCTTTACGAGAGATGGCAAAATGGTAAATACTTCCATGTCTGATCCTCTCTCCATCCGCAGCTTTTTAGGGATGCTGAACGGATCGCATATCATCATCGGAGGAAATCTTTCAAAAAATGTGATCTCATACTGCACGTATCACGGCATAAAGTACTACGATGTCATGACATCCCCCGCGTTCGTTAGAAAAAATGCCAGACTGACCGCAGAAGGCCTTCTGATCCCGCTGCTGTCAAATACCACATTTTCGATCTGCGACTGCCGGGTCCTGCTGGCAGGCTATGGGAACTGCGGAAAAGAAATCGCTGACATCCTAAAGCTATTTACCAATGAAATTTATATTTACGACACAAATCCCACCGCCGTGAAAGCCGCCAGATCCAGTCATTTTAAGACGGTTTCTGAAAAGGAGCTGCGCGACCGCAACCATAGCGTACATCAAATAAATATCATCATAAACACATCCCCCGTAAATCCATTTCACAGCCAGGTATGGGAAAGCTTTTCCGGCAGCTGCACAGTCTTTAACATCGCCTCGTTTGCCCTGAAGCTTCCGCGCCCACTCTCGGAACGGGTCTTTGACTGTCCCGGCATTCCCGGGAAGTACGCACCAAAGACAGCCGGCCATATCATCGCCAAAGAAATCTGCAATCATTTCAAACTTTAATCATCATTCAAGTAAGAACAAGAAAGGACGAATACTATGTCTATGGATTTTACAAACAAAAATATCGGCATCGCCATTACCGGCTCCTACTGCACATACCAAAAGGTATTTGAGGAATTGAAACATCTGGCGACAACCGGAGCCAACCTGTATCCTATATTTTCTGACCACGCATCGACGACAGACAGCCGTTTTGGGAGCTGCAAAGATTTCCTGAAACGGGCGGAAGAGATCACCGGACGCAAACCGATCACAACGATACCCGACGCGGAACCGATCGGGCCAGGCGCGCTGTTTGACATACTTGTCATCGCCCCCTGTACCGGAAACACACTATCCAAACTGGCAAATGGTATTTCTGACACGCCCGTTTTGATGGCGGCAAAGGCGCATCTGCGGAACAACCGCCCGCTTGTCGTCGCCCTCTCCACAAATGACGCGCTCGGTATGAACCTGAAAAATATCGGTATCCTGTTAAATACAAAAAACATTTATTTTATTCCCTTTGGGCAGGATAATTATAAGACAAAACCAAATTCCATGATCGCCCATATGGAATTTTTAGGTGAAACGATCAAGCACGCGCTGCTCGGTAAGCAGTTACAGCCTGTGATCCAGGGGCCATGCCCCAAGTAGATATGGGCCATGCCCAAAAGAAGTGTAAAATTAGAAAAGAGGAAATATTATGTGCGGTATTGCTGGTTTTTATCAAAACAAATACGATTTCCTGTCACCGGCCTATGGTGGCAAGTCAAAGAACAACAAATGGTATGATACATTGATCCAAATGAAGGACTGCCTCAGGCACCGCGGCCCTGACGATGAGCATGTACAATTGTACCACCACGCCGGGCTGGCGCACACGCGTCTGTCGATCCGGGACCTCCAGGGCGGCACACAGCCGATGACCGCCTCCTATCAGGGGATCACGGCAACGATCGTCTACAACGGAGAGATTTATAACACGACACAATTGCGGGAACAACTTTCCGCCTATCCGCTCCGCTGGCATACGACTGGAGACACCGAAGTGATCCTCAATGGGTTTCTGGCGATGGGTGAACGTTTTTTTGAACAGCTAAACGGCATATTCGCCTTTGCGATCTATGTGGAAAAGAGTGGAACGCTCCTTCTGGCAAGGGATCCCCTCGGCGTAAAACCATTGTTTTACCAAATATACGACGATACGCTCGTGTTCGGCTCGGAGCCGAAAGCACTTTTCGCATACGGCATACCGCCGGCGGCCGATTCGGACTGCTGGAATGAAATTTTCAGCGTCGGGCCGGCACGAACACTGGGAAAAGGCGGATTTGCGGGCATGAAAGAAGTCCTGCCCGGAGAGTGCGCCACATTCTCCCCGCGCACCTCCCCGCCGTTTTTCCACTGTCAGACGAGGAGCTTTTGGGCGCTGCAGGCCAGGCCGCACACGGACTCCTACGAGCAGACGGTAGACAAGGTGAACTGGCTCGTCGAAGACAGCATCGAACGGCAGATGGTATCCGATATCCCGATCTGCAGCTTCTTATCCGGCGGCCTTGACAGCTCGCTCGTCGCCGCCGTCTGCCAGAGCAAATTAAAAGCAAAGGGGCGTATCCTGAACACGTTCTCCTTCGATTTCAAGGATAACTCGAAAAATTTTCAGGCAAACGCGTTCCAGTCCTCGCTCGACCGACCATTTGCCGAGAAAATGGCATCCTATATCGGCAGCAGCCACACCTTTTTAGAATGTGACAACCAGACACAGGCGGATTATCTGTACAAAGCGGTGGATGCCAGGGATTTTCCGTGCATGGCGGACGTGGAATCCTCGATGCTGTACTTTTGCGAACTGGTATCACAGACGAACCAGGTGGCTCTGACCGGGGAATGCGCCGACGAAATCTTCGGCGGCTATCCGTGGTTCCACAGGGAAGATCTGTGGCAGAAAAACACCTTCCCGTGGTCGTGGGACATGGAAGCGAGGAAAGCGCTTTTAGCTGACGATTTCGCTTCCTCCCTTCATATGGAAGATTACTCCCAGCATGCTTATCTGGATACGATCCGCAGCACGCCGCGCCTGTCAGAAGACAACCCGCAGGAAGCGAGGCGACGGGAAATCGCATGGCTGAATATCCGCTGGTTTATGATGACCCTGCTCAACCGCATGGACCGGGCAAGCATGTATTCCGGCCTGGAAGCACGCGTTCCGTTTGCCGACCACCGCATTTTAGACTATGTATACAGCATACCGTGGGAATATAAGTGCCGGGACGGACAGACAAAGAGCCTGCTCGTGGAAGCCGGCAAAGCTTTTTTACCGGATTCCGTTCTCTACCGTAAAAAAAGCCCTTACCCCAAAACGTACGATCCCGCTTATGAGTCCCTCTTAGCTGACCGCCTCCGCGAGATGGTTGATCAGACCAATTCCCCGCTGGCTGGCATTGTTGATAAAAAGAAGCTGGAACATTTCCTTTCTTCTCCGAGCGATTACGGAAAACCGTGGTACGGCCAGCTCATGGCCGGGCCGCAGATGCTGGCTTATTTCCTTCAGGTCGGATACTGGATCGAAACGTATTCCATCTCTCTCTGATCAAAGAATCCATAAATCAGACAAAAATGGATGGGAAGACAAAACTTCTCATCCATTTTCATGATACACCGCTCCCGGCTCAATCCTCATCAAGTTCTTCCTCTTCCCACTCCAGAATGTTTCCGTTCGTGGCGTCTATTTCAAAATCGTATTCTCTTCCCTGATAGATGATAGATCCCTCATAAATTTCCCTTCCGTCATCCCATTCACTGTGGATGCTGACATCAGATTCCTTTGCCCCTTTTACACGTTCCAAAGCGATCTGGGCCGCCTTTTCTTTTGAGATCTTTTTACTCAATGACGTATCCGAGGATGCGCCTGTCTGATCGGAAGAGTTATCTCCGTCTGTCAGTCCCCCCTCATCTGCCTCATTCGGTTTTGCCGAAGCCACACCTGCCGTCGTTTCATCCGCGTCATCCTGTCCAGGTTCCGTAACCGCTGGCGCCTCAGATGCTTCTGCCATATCTGTTGCCGCCGGTGGAACCGTGGCAACAGACGTTTGATCTGATTGCCCGTTCCCGCATCCAGCTGCCAGTACAGAGATCAATAGACTCATTCCACAAAGTAATGCTGTTTTCCTTTTCATCGTAGTCCTCCATTTCTAAACGTTGTTAAGAAACACGCCTCTGGCGACATTTCCTCTCTTTTAGTATGTCTGAAACGATCATCTATTATAACAGCCAGATCTATTTATTCTTTTTCCTGCTCATCATGACTGCCCATAATCACATCATTTGACTGATACTTTTTTCGTATTTGACATTTTACTGTACACAACCGTCGTCTTGCCGCCGGCTTTTGTTTTCTGATACGCTTTGACATAAAGATATGTCGTTGCATGTTTCGTAAGCTTTAATGAAAGTTTACACGTCTTTTTCCCGACACTCTTAACCTTTTTGAACTTGATCTTCTTTGCTTTATTCGCCTTGGTTCCCTTTTTCACTACTTTTTTATATATGACATAACCGCCTGCCTTCTTATTCTTCGTCCATGACAGCGTCACCTTGTTTCCGTTCTTACTCTTTTTCACTTTAATCAGTTTCACAGGTGAGACGGTTATATTCGGCGCATCCGTCACGACCGGAGCCGGCGCAGGCGTAATGGTTACTGGCACAGCCGGCGCCGGAATAGCACCTGCCAGCGCTTTTGCGCTCGCGTTGTTCGTGTTCGCCAGCGCCTGCAGCGTAGAGCCGCCGACATTCGCGAACGCGTTTGGCGCGATCGTTACATTTTCATTGATCGTGATCTCTTTTATATTGCTCGCGTTTTTAAACGCATCTTCCGCAATATCAGTCAGTGTATCCGGCAGTTTCACGGTCTCCAGGTTTCCACACCCCTCAAAGGTTCCCTTCTCCACTTCCGACAGACCGTCAGAAAAATTCACGCTGTGGATACCGGCATTCTGGAACGCAAATTCTCCCACCGTATACGGAGTGGTCGACTGCACCGTTACGTCCAGTATGTTTCCGCAGTTGGCAAACGCGCGCTCCCCGATCGAGGACACCGTTCCCCGGATCGTGACATAGTGGATGCCGCTGTTCTCAAACACACCAGCTCCGACTTCGTTTATATTACCCTGCTCACTTACAAGAAACCCGTGGATGTTCGCCGTCCCCTGGAACGCGTCAGCCCCCAGTTTCCCGATCGATCCGTCTACGGTAAAATTGTGGATACCGCTGTTCTTAAATGCACATTCACCAATTTCCGTTATGCTGGCGCCTTCTTTTACCACCACTTCCAGCAGATTTCCCGTGTTTTCAAAGGCATTGTTACCAATGAAAAGGTCCGGGCTCGTAAACGTAATATTCTTGACGGGAGAATTATAAAAGGCCCGGTATCCAATGGTCGTTAAATGAGTCGGCAGCGCTTCGACCGCGACAGCCGATCCGGTTTCCACAGTCGGGACATTCAAAAAGATCTGTTCTGCCCCGGCAGATTCGACCACGGCAAATTCTCCCGTCGGCGTATACGTATAACTCGCTACACGGTCCACCGCATACGAAGAAAAGGCTTCCTCACCGATGATCTCCAGCGTATCCGGCAGATACAGGTTATGAATATTCGTCCCGGCGTTCGCAAACGCCTTCGTGCCGACCGCACGCACTTTCTGTCCGCGGACAGCCGCTGGCACGACGATATCCGTCATATTGGGCCCGGCGGCCGGCGGCCTAAAGTCTGTGATCGTCAGAACACCATCCACGTATTCGGTCACGAAAAGGTTCTCATCGGTCACATAAAGCGACGCTTTTTCCTCCGCGGATACCTTTTCCTCACGCAATGACAGAAACGCAACCGCTAAAAGAAGAATCAGGACCGCATGGCTCATTATCTTTTTCACATGGTTTAACATACTTATCCCTCCTGACATATCTAGTCATGTTAGATTTTCTTCGTGATAAAAATAAGTTTACCATATTTTTCTTTTCCTGACAACCAGATCGTTTCACAGGCTTTTCGCATATGTCCTACTAATCACAGTTATCTGGCCACCCTTCTCATGATCTCTCCCCCATTCTCTTTGAGCCATTTTCTCTTTTGTTTATAATCCGGCATCATATGTTCCACTTCCGCCCAGAATTTCGAAGAATGGTTCATTTGCTTCCGATGGCATAACTCGTGGATCACGACATAATCCTGAACATCGTCCGGTGTCAGCATGAGCAGGCAGTTAAAATTCAGATTCCCTTTTGCGCTGCAGCTCCCCCATCGGGTCTTTTGGTTCCGAATGGTAATACGTCCATAATCCACACCGATCTGTTTTGCAAAACGGTGTACCTTTTCCGGGATGACACCCACGGCCTCATCTGCCAATTTCTTTATATCCTGTGCGCTAAGACGCTGCATGCCTGTCTCCTGTTCCCTTTTCACGACCGCCCTGTGCTTTGAGATCCAGTTTGATTTCTCTCTTAAAAAATCTTTGATTTCCGCGTCCGTTATAAAATGCGGCGCCCGTACCCGCAGATGTCCATCCAGACATATTTGTATTTCCATGCTCTTACGCTTACTTCTAATAATTTCCACATCTGTCATTGATCGTCTCCTCCGTCCGCAAACAAGTTATCATACCGTCCGTATGTTTGTCAATAGATTTGTCTGGCTTATCCGTTGAAACAACAG
>CAJTTQ010000001.1:110096-178083 GCA_910579145.1 uncultured Eubacterium sp. | reverse complement strand
GCTGCTGCCAATCTCCAGCATCTCCGCCCTGAAGGCCATGACCTGGTCCTTGTGGGACATCGCCGGCTCGATTAGTTCTAATGTCTCCATCGCCTGATCCACTGTACATTTCGTGTTTTTTATAACACTACGAATGTTTTTATATAGCGTATCAAGCCTGCTTTCTTCCGCCCATCCTTTTACAAGTTCTTCCACGGCTTTACACATAGCGGTTCGTCCCCCTTCCGTTTCTTTAAAATAATGAATCTGTTTTGCCAACACTGGATAATACATATCTTCTGATCTCTTACAGTCAAAATC
The DNA here is from genome assembly GCA_910579145.1 of uncultured Eubacterium sp. Classification (GTDB taxonomy): domain Bacteria; phylum Bacillota; class Clostridia; order Lachnospirales; family Lachnospiraceae; genus Eubacterium_F. The sequence goes on along the minus strand of CAJTTQ010000001.1, from coordinate 177,783 downwards.
ATGCACCAGCTTTCCTATCGGATCATTTACATTCTGATATCTTCCATTCACATATATAATATGGGAACCATCCCCAAAAGGTAATCCTGTTTCCTTAACCACTCTGTCTATATGATATAATGGCAGTCCGCTTCCCAATACGTCATTTTTTGTAATAAAAATAACAAAAATTTCATGCAATTCCTTAAATTTCTGCCTCTTGCCCAACATCTTTGTATCAATCATGCTACTATAAAATCTAGCCCTATGAACATCCGCGCCGTCATCCGATTGCTGCACTTCGATATCATAAACTTTCCCCTTAGAATCTTTTGCAAAAATATCTATGCAAATCGAACGACCATGAATGGAAGAATTTTTGTATTCTCTCTGTCCGACCACTTCTATAACTTCCAGATCGTCCCGTTCAAGAATAATGTTTAACAAAAACTCAGTTGCTTCAATATTTCCGTCAAATACAATACTCATAAAATCGTCATCAAATAATGAAAATCCATCTATGGTCTTATTTATTTCCTGTTCTCTTTTTGTTGTTATATCCTCTATCGACAACACATCATCCCTCCCTGCTTTTATACTTACCAACTGAATATACGCTTTTTACTGAAAACATTTTAACATTTCCTATATGAAAATGCAAATAAAAATAGTTACCTGATACTCTCCCCTTCTACCGCTCCCCCTCCTGCGTCACGATACGCTCCGGCCGCACATCCCATTCTCCCACCGGGATCTCCGGAAGTTCCTGCTCCTCAAACACGGCAAGCACAGGCGTGATCCGCCCCCCGTACCGCGCCAGATACCTGTCATAGTACCCGCCTCCATACCCCATCCGATTCCCGTTCCCGTCAAATGCCACCCCCGGCATGATCATGACCACATCCTCTTTTGCAAACATACTGTCATCGCCAAACACCTGCCGGTCCGCCGCCACCGTTTCCTCCGGCTCGCAAATGCCCTGATACCCCTGTCGCAGCGTTCCCAGATCCTCCACAGGAAAAAAACGCATCTGTCCCGTTCCGGCATACGTTTTCGGCAAAAAAAGCTGTTTCCCCTGCCACAGCACTTCCCGATTCAGCCCGTCCGTCTCCACCTCAGAGCGAAAAGACGCGTACGAAAATACAGCCTTCGCCTTTTGAAACCATTCCGACCGCAAGACCCGTTCCACAATCCGTCTGGAACTTTCCGCCCGGTACTCTTTCGCCAAACCGTCGCGGATCGTGAGCGCGCGACGGCGCACCTCATCCTTATCCATCTTTTTTCACCTTCCCTCCAATCCGTGCTTTTTGTGTTCCACCCTTCCTCTGTTCCACCGCACTGGCAGCGTTTAATGTTTATTTTTCTTCGTCAGCGGCGTGATCGTCCCGTCCGCCTCTTGGATTGAAACATTAGCCAGTGTCGAGCGCAGGTTCTGCCGGACGGAATCAATATATTCCGCGCGCAGTAACGCCTGTTCCTTTCGTTCCTCCTCTGTGATCGTTCCCTCTTTTTTCTTTTTATAAAGCTCATTGATCCGCTTGATTTTCTGTTCATCCATTTGCTGATCCTACCTCCTTACCGTTCCAAATATTCCTTTAAGTGAAAATGTCTCGTTTTATGAGCCTTAAAAACCGTTCCGACCAATTCCCCTTCCATCAAAAGGTTGATATTTTCCATATCCTCCCCGTTGATGATCGCCATATCCGTTCCCGCGTCGTTGGCGATACCCGCCGCGTAAATTTTCGCGCTCATACCGCCGGTGCCGTACGACGTGGACGACCCTTTCGCCATCTCGATCATCTCATCACTGATACTCTCCACATAAGAGATAAATTCCGCGCCCGGATTGACATTCGGATCATCGGTATACAACCCGTCAATGTCGCTCAGCAAAACGAGCAGATCCGCTTTTGCGATCGCCGCCACGATCGCCGAGAGCGTATCGTTATCGCCAAATTCGATCTCATCCGTCGCCACGGAGTCATTTTCGTTGACGATCGGTATCGCGCCCAGTTTTAAAAGTTCCTCAAACGTGCTGCGGGCGTTGTGCCGGCTGCGGTCGTCCATGATGGTAAACTTTGTCATAAGGATCTGTGCCGTATACTGATTGTACTCCGAAAACAGCTTTTGATACACGGTCATGAGCCTGCTCTGGCCGATTGCCGCGCACGCCTGTTTGAGCGAAATGGTATCCGGCTTTTCTTTCAGACCGATCGACTTCCTCCCGACGCCGATGGCCCCGGACGAAACGACGATAATATCTTTTCCTCTGTTATGTAGATCCGTCAGGATGCGGACGAATTTCTCCAGCTTGACCAGGTCAAGTCCTCCTGTTTCCTCGTGAATGATCGTCGACGTCCCTACCTTAAATACAATGCGTTGTTTATCCTTAAACGTAGTTCTCATAGTTTCCTCATTTCTGCGCTGCATTTCGCGCCCTTACTTCTATTATGCGTTCCCGTTTCCTCCGCCGTCTTCCTCCCATTTGCCCTCTGTGATGCGGAGCGCCACGCGCAGACCGTCCATTGCGGCCGACATGATCCCGCCGGCATATCCAGCTCCCTCCCCGCAGGGATATAACCCATCCAGACTCTCCGAGACCAGCTGCCGGTCACGCACGATCCGCACCGGCGAAGACGTGCGGGTTTCCGTCCCGAGAACCCAGGTATCCCCATCGTCAAACCCAGGCATCTTTTTCCCAAACTGCCGCATTCCCTCTACGATACCATCCGCAATACATCCGGGCAGTATACTCCTCACATCGGCAAGCACCACTTCCCCCTTCGTACACGGCCTACGGTTTTCTAGGCCGTTTGGCCTACGGTTTTCTAGGCCGTTCGGCTTATGGTTTTCCAGGCCGTTCGGCGGAGCCCCTTCCTTCGCAAAATCTGCAAACCGCTGTACCGGGATCTTCCCGTTTCCCGCCTGAAATGTCCGCCGCTCCAGCTCCCTTTGGAATTCCACACCGGCGAGTACATCCCCGCTTTTAAAATCCCGTTCTGACACCGTAACGATGACCGCACTGTTCGCCCGGCCGGAATTCCTGGCGCGGTCGCTCATCCCATTCACTACCGTCATGCCTTCTTCGGTGGAAGCATTCACCACATATCCGCCCGGACACATGCAGAAACTGTAAACGCCCCTGCCGTCTCCTGTCGTTCCCGTCAGCTTATAATCCGCGGCCGGCAGGTTTTCACTTCCTGTGCCGTACTGGATCTCATTGATCTTCTTCTGCGGGTGTTCCACGCGGACGCCCACGGCAAATGGTTTCGGCTCCATCGCGATCCGTTCTTCCCGCAGCCGCTCAAACGTATCCCGTGCGCTGTGCCCGATCGCCAGCACGCACGTATCGCACGACAGTACCGTCTCCTTCCCCCGCTCATCCTGCACATAAATACCGGTCAGCCGGCGTGTTTTACCCGCACGGACCGAGGTGTCCGTCCGATCTTGCTGAACTCCATCAGCCGGCTTACCATCCGACATCTCTTCCTCCCGGAATCCCACAAACGTATGGTGGAACAGATAGGTACCGCCCAGCGCTTCGATTTCCTCGCGCATTGACTGGATCACCCGCCGCAGCCAGTCCGTTCCAATGTGCGGTTTCGCCGCGTACCGGATGTCCTCTGGCGCGCCATGCGCGATAAAGGTATCCAATATAAACGGTTTCTTTCCCGTCCGATCCTTCACTCCGGTATTCAGTTTGCCATCTGAAAATGTACCTGCGCCGCCCTCTCCGAACGACACGTTCGTATCCAGATTAAGCGTCCCCTCTTTCCAAAACCGGGATACCTTATCGACCCGTTCCCACATCGGGCCCCCTCTCTCGATGATCACCGGCCGCAGGCCGCACCGGGCAAGAAAATAGCCGCACATCAGGCCGGCCGGCCCGGCTCCGACGATCAACACCCTGCCTGCTTTCTGTGTTCCGCCTGTATCATGCCTCACCCTGCGTATCACATCAGTCAGATCCGGCGGCGGTGTGAAAACAGAAAGATTCTTATTTTTCCTGTTTTTCCTCAGAACCCCAAACTCATTCCCGCACCGAAATACAACGGTATAATTCCAAAACAGTTCCGGCTTCTTTCTGGCGTCGAGGCTTTTGCGCTCGATCAAAAGCCCCTGTATATCCTGTTCCGGCAAATGGAGCTGTTTTGCTATTTTTTTACGAAGGCATCTGAGTTCCTGCTCCCCATTCCCTTCCTCATATTGAATCTTACACTGACGATACTGCAGCATCCCCTTGATCCTTTCCCATTTCCGTTATCTTCTTTGCGCACAGGTAAGCCGTGCTCCAGGCAAAATGTAAATTGTAGCCGCCGCACATCCCATCGACGTCGAGCAGTTCTCCCAGAATAAACAGCCGCTCGCGCAGTCTCGACTGCATCGTATCCGCCTCGACCTCATACGTGACGACACCGCCCGCCGTGACCTGCGCGCGATCAAAGCCAAATGTATCCAAAATCCGAACCTCATACTGTTTCATCAGGTGGATCAGCGCTTCCTGCGAATGGCCGGCCTTGTCTCTCAGCACCTCTGCCAGTTTCGTGTGAACGATCCCGGAAAGCTTGCCGGCACCGTGACACGACAGCCAGTCGTCCAACTGCCCGGTACTCATAGCCGGGCATAAATCTAATTCACAAGTGACCCTTTTTCCTTCATCCAGCCCCTCGGCCGCCAGCCGGCACAACTGGAAAACGGGTATACCGGATATGCCGTTCTTTACCAGCTGGATCTCCCCGCTCTCCTGCCCAGCCAGCCGCCCATCTAGTAAAAGCGACACCTGACCCTGCAGACGCACCCCGGCAAGCGTACTCCATTCCCCGCCCTCGGCCTGAAGCCCGGTAAGCCCCGGATAGAGGCTTGTCACCCGGTGGAACAGACTGCGGCAGAGTTTATAACCGCTGCAGCTCCCGCCGATGGTTCTTCCCGCTCTTCCTCCCGCTGCCAGCACCAGCGTCCGGCAGCGGTATCTCTCCCCCCTCTTACAATGGATCACGTATTCCCCATCCTTATGTATCACCCTTCTGGCTTCCGTATCAAACCGGAACAAAATACCGTTTTCCTGACACGCTTCTATCAAAAGCGAGGCCGGCGCCGATGCCTGTCCGCTATTTGGATAACAATAGCCATCCTTCTCCCGGTGGAGCATGCCGATCTCCTCAAAAATCCTGATCACCTTTTCTGTATCCACCTGCGCCAAAACGCTCCTGACAAAATCCCGGTCTCCGTAAAAGCACTTCTCGCTCATATGGCGGTTTGTAAAATTGCACCTGCCATTCCCTGTCGCCAATAGTTTCCGCCCCGCCGAGGCATTCTTTTCCAATATAACGGTATCCATTCCCGCTTTTCCGAGAAAATAGCCGCACAGTAACCCCGACGCGCCGGCGCCGACGATCACAACCTCATGATATTCTTCCATAACTTCCTCTTTTCTGCCGCGCAAGCAGCCATTCTCAACCAGTATAGCACACTTCTTCTGATTTAACTAGATAAATTCTCCAGGATCGAGTACAATTCCTTCTCGTCCTGCACAAAAAAACCTTCCCGCAGCTTCTCCTGCTCGTCCTCGGGAAGTACGTCTGCCTGAATACCCGTATTTTCATAAGGAGTCACCTGGTCGTTGTGAAAAATAACGACTTCCCCATTTTCCTCTTTCAAAAAGAACCCCTCTTCCTCCTCGGCGCCCTCATATGTCTCACGGACAACAATCCGGTCTTTGGAAAAGGAAATGAGCTCCTTGCTGTCCGGCCCGTCCGCGATGCTGCCCTCCGCCGCCGACTGATTGTACTGCGAAAAAAACGATTCCAGTTCTTCCCTGGTCAGGCCTGCTATTTCTTCCGGTACGGTTTCCTCCTCACTTGTGACGACACCTGTCGTACCATCATACGTTTCTATGACATATTTCATCGACGCATTGACCCGGAGCTCCGTCACGGTATCTACCGTATTCACCTTCTCTTTTACCGGCACTTCCTCGGATCCGCTGTCATATACTTTATAGCTCCAAAAAAACACGAGCGTAAAGATCGTTCCAATGACAAAAAAACTGCTCATAAACAGGTATTTCTTTTTCATGTGATCTCCTCCAAAAAGATTCTACCCATAGTATGAACAGTTTTTCAATTTTTATACAATTCTGTTATCGCCTGACAATCCCGTCAAAACCAGCCTGATCAGTTCATGACGCGGCCGATCTTCACCGGATGCCTGTAATACGCGTTGGAAATCTTGATACCATCGCTCGGATTGCTGGCATGGATCACGAGTCCATTTCCGATATACATCGCCACATGGTTGATCCGGCTTCCATTGCTGTAGAAGAATAGGTCTCCCGGCTTCGGCGAGGATACCGACCTCGTCACAGATGCCTGTGCTGCCGCATTGTGCGGGAGTGAATGACCGTATTTCGCATACAGGCTCATCGTAAACCCGGAACAATCCGCACCATTTGTCAGGCTGGCCCCTCCCCAGACATAACGGTTTCCGAGGAATTGTTTCGCGTACTCGGCGATCGATACCTGGCTCGACGAGACGCCGTCGGAGGAATTTGCGGAAAGTGTTCCCACTTTTACCGCCCTCTTCAGGGAGTACTGCTCTGTCACAAATTCCTTTGCGACAAAGGCCAGTTCATTATCTACGCGGATACAGATCCAGTTATCCAGATTTGCCTGGATCGCTTCCATACCGCCTGCGCGTTCAATAAAATCTTTCGAAATCTTCTGTTTGCGGATGACTTTATTTACAAAATTCATCGTAAGATGCTGTTTGCGGATCACAAATTCCTCTCCCTCGGACACGATCGAATAAATCGGTGCGTCCGTCGTCGGAAGCGCTCTGACGCGCAGGGAATCTGCCTTGATCTCGACACACTCACGGCCTACTTTCGTCGCAAGCTGCTCTGCCTTATCATCGGTAACAATGTAACTCGCCTTCACCCATCCGGTCACCTTCCCGGATACCATCTTCGCCCAGCCTTTTCTTACTTTATAAATGTGACAGCCGGCGTTTTTTGTCAATTTTCCGACAATCTTCGAACTCTCCGAAGGCCTTTTCCTCACATTCAGATACGTATCTACCTTACTCGCGATACCGAGCCGGCTGTAATTAAGGTTCAGATTGACATGCTCGTCCTCCGGCTCCTCTGTCACCGCTGGCGCGATCGGCTCAGACGGATCCTGCGCCGCTTCCGGTTCCGCCGCCACTTCTACCGCCGGCTGGGAAACTGCGCCGTTCACGACATTCTGGCTATACTCCTCTACCACAACCGTAGCACCTGCCATCGGCTTTTCCGTCGCTAAAAAAGCCGCCCGGACCGGAACCGAAATGATCCCCGCCGCCAAAACTCCGATCGCCGCATATTTTACATATCTCTTATTTAGTATATTCATCGTATATTTTACCTCTCCAAATCAACTATCGACTGCCAACTGTTTCAATTGTTACAATTTTATTAAATCTTTTATCGAAATTATAACAATTCAATGGCACGTTGTCAAGGACTATACGAAATATTTTTTCTTCTCTGCGCCTACACCGCGGCAAATGGTTCCCTCGCCAAAATGCTGCTATTTTCCAAAAAATCTTCAATCGTCTGGAAACCAAGTCTCTGGATCAAATCCAGGACATACGGGTTTTCTCCGGGTGTACGATATTTCGCTTCGTCTGTATAATCATCAACCAATTCCGTCGCACGTTCCATCTCAATATTTCTTTTCGGCCCCCCGACACAGCCGCCGGGACATGCCATTCCCTCGAAAAAGTTACCGTCTGCTTTTCCGTCTAAGATGCTCTGCAGCATCTCTTTACATTCCATCGTCCCGCACGCGCAGACCGGTTTTAAATCAGCTCCCGGAAGAATGCTCTCGACGCACTCTTTGACCGCCCGGCTCACGCCGCCCGTCCTGGCATACATCCTGCCAGCCGCCGCGGAGTGTTCATTTTCATCTTCTTCCATTCCCGGGATGTCCACCGATAGCGCCTCAAACATGTCTTTTAATTCCTCAAACGTCAGGACACAATCGATGTCTCCCACGAGATCCGGTTCGCGGATCTCCGCTTTTTTCGCGAGACAGGGACCGATGAAGATCGTTTTGCACCCCTCGTGAATCGCTTTGGCAATACGGCCGCACGCGATCATCGGAGATACCGACGCCGGCAGATGTTTTACAATTTTTGAAAAGTCTTTCCGGATCAGCGAAATCCAGATCGGACAGCAGCAGCTCGTGAGCTGGAATCCGTTTTCCTGCCCCACATTTTCCGTAAACTCCAGCGATTCTTTCAACGTCAGTATATCGGCAAACGCCGCCACCTCGATCATTCCGGTAAATCCCATCCCTTTTAGCGCGCTGCGAAGTTTCCCCGGAGTCGCGCCCTCGCCAAACTGGCCGATATAAGCGGGCGCCATCAGCGCGTAAACGGATTTTCCCGATTGTCCTGCCTCTTTTATGATCTCCACGGCCCGGACCGCATCGCGGCTGAATGTGAGGTTTTTCCTCTCGCATTCCTCGATACAGCGGGCGCACCCCACACAGTTATCCGGGTTCAGTTCCGCCTTCCCATCCTTGACTTCCAACGCCTGGAACATGCACGCTGTCACACATTTTGGATCGCTGCAGTCGCACGGTTCATTTTTCCATACGAGCGGATATCTCTCGGGGTGCAGCAGACAGTCGAGCTTCTTTTTCGGCACTCCTTCAAATTCTTTTTTTCCTTTCAGCTTGTCCCGCAGCACCCTCTTATACAACTCCTCAAACGTCATAACCAGCCTCCTATCTGGAAATAAAATTCCCTCCTGATTTCCCAAACCACCCATTCGTAGTATAGAGAAAAAGGAGGGATTCTATTCAGAAAACAACGCCAGCCGTTTTACCTGGTATCAAATGATGATGCAGACAAGTCCGCCGTTGGAATCGTTTACCACTTTTTGGATCGTATCCTGTAGTTTCACCTGGCTCTCTTCTGTCAGCCGGTTCACTTTATTCATAATGCCGTCGTCCACGAGCTGCCGGATCGTTTTTCCAAAGATATTTGTATCAAAAATTCCGTCCGGATTTTCCTTGCTGTTCATTTCAATGTATTCAATCAGATCTTTTGCCTGTTCTTCACTCCCGACGATCGGCGCGATCTCTGTCTCGATGTTTGCCTGGATCAGATGGAGGGACGGGCAGACCGCCTTGATCTTTACCCCGTATTTATTCCCGTGCTTGATCAGTTCGGGATCCGCGATCTCGATTTCTTCCATCGTCGGCGTGACGATCCCGTACCCGCGCCCTTTGACCTGCTCACACGCCGTGCCGATCGACTCAAATTCCGCCCTCTTTCCGGCCAGTTCTTTCAGCGTCGCGATCAATTCATACTCGCCGGTGATCGGCGTCCCGATCATATCGCTCAATATTTCATAATAATAATGTTCCTCAAATTCAATTGAAATATTAACCTGCCCGTTCTCCAGCTGTTTATCCTGTATGTAGACGCCTTTAATATAATCTGCCTCTAACGTTAAGCTCTCCTTCGTCACATCCCGCATAACCCGCATGTTCATCAGCATCTCGCGGCACTGTTCCAAAAGGTCTTTTTTCAGCCAGTGCTCCCGATCCAAAAATTCGACCCATTTTGGCAGGAAAAAATTGATTCTCCCAATCGGGAAATCGGACAAGATCGTCTCCATAATACTATATATATCCTCCTTTTCCAACTCTTTACAATTCAGCGGCAGTACGCTCAACCCATACTTCTGTTCCATCTCCGCCGCCAGCTTCTGCGTCTGGTCGCTGCGGGGATACAATGTATTTAAAATGATGATCGTCGGCTTACCGGCTTTCTGGCATTCTAATACGGTCCGTTCCTCGCCCTCGATATACTGCTCTCTTGACAATTCTGTAAAACTGCCGTCTGTCGTGATAATAATGCCTATATTGGAGTGCTCGCCGATCACCTTCTTTGTTCCGAGTTCCGCTGCTTTCTCAAACGGGATCTCCTGCGGCGACCAAGGCGTCTTCACCATACGTGCCCGGTCTTCCTCCATGTAGCCGACCGCGTCCTTTACGACAAAACCTACGCAGTCGATCAGGCGGATCCTGCCCTTTTCGCCGCTTGGCAGCGTGATCCACGCCCCATCCTTGGGAACGAATTTCGGCTCCGTCGTCATGATGGTCTTTCCATCGGAAGATTGCGGGAGCTCATCGATCGTCCTCTGCCGTTCTCCCTCATCGGAAAGTTCCGGTATGACCATCAACTCCATAAAATTTTTTATAAAAGTACTTTTTCCGGTTCGGACGGGTCCTACGACGCCCAGATATATTTCTCCGCCGGTTCTCTTGTTTATATCCTCGTACACATTATATCCACTGTCCATAAAAAAACCCCCTTGCTCAACTGTTACAGTATATGCAGGGGGGATTTTTATATGTCAGCTTATTTCACTTTTATTTTCTTCGTCACCTTTTTGCCGGAAGATGCCGTCACGGTAATCTTTACCGTTCCCTTCTTCTTTAAGGCTGTCACGTAACCGCACTCATCTACCTGGGCGATCGCCGTATTGCTGCTGGCATACGTGAGCGTATCGGTGGATTTCGCTGATCTGAGAGAGACCGTCATCCGTGCTGTCTTTCCTCTCTTTAACGTTTTCGGTGCTTTAACGGTTACCTTTTTCGACGCCACGGCCTTCTTTTGGACAATGACCGTAATCGTCGCCTTTTTCTTTGAAGATGCTGTCGCTGTGATCTTGGCGGTTCCTTTCTTCTTTGCCGTTACGACACCGCTCGGATTTACCGCAGCAATCTTTGATTTACTCGATTTATATGTTACCGTGTCCGTCGAATCCTTCGGCGTCATCATCACTTTCAGGTAAATACTCTGCCCTTTCGCCACATAAACCTTCTTCGCGCTCGACCTGTTTTTCGCGGCAAGTACAACCTTTTTCGCCGGAGCCTTTACAATTACCTGGCAGCTTACCATCCGGTTCGTATTCGTCTTGACGGTTACATTTACCGTCCCCGGTGCCACAGCGCGGATCAATCCATTCGCATCGACCGTGGCAATTTTAGCATTCGAAGACTGATACGTATACGTTACACTCTCATTGGCATTCGCCGGCTGGATCTGCGGACGGAGCTGGTAGGAACTGCCGACATTGATCGTCACTTGTTTATCAACGAGGATACCGTTTACCGGAATCTTTGTAACCGGTACGGTCACCTGGACCGATGCGCTGACACCCGACGATGTCGTTCCGGTCAGTATCGCCGTCCCGGCAGCTACCGCTTTGACCGTCACTCCCTGTGCGTTCGAACTGGTTACAGAGAGGACGCCCTCATTGCTGCTGGTCCATGTGATGCCATCCGTCGAATCAACCGGTGATACAAAGAACCCTCTCGCATCGCCCTCCCGCGTCGTCTTACTGATCGTCATAGACTTTCCAATATCGAGTGTAAAATCCCCATTCAGAATCTTCAAACCAGTCGCCGGCGCATTGACGATAATGGTAATTGATGCTTTTACCGCCGGCGCCTCTTTCGAAGAAACCGTGATGATCGTTCCGGTTCCTCGCTTGAGCGCGGACACGACACCATTCTCATCGACCGATACACACGACTTATCGCCTCCTGTCACTTCCCATGTCACATCCTGCCGGGCATTGGAAGGAACGACTTTCGCAGACAGGTTCGCGTTCTCACCGATGTTCATCGTGAGCTGGAGCTGCTTATTGTCGTTTTCCATCACATTTTCACCATTTATCAATATGGAAGCCGGTGTATAATTAAGCTGGTCTGCGACATGGAAATAGAACTGCAGTCTCTGGCCGCTTCCCTGCGCCGAAACTGTAATAACTGCATCCCCTTCTTTTAGTGCCTTGATCGTCCCATCCTCTTTGACCGACATCACCGTTTCATCCGACGTCTGGAATACCCATTTTTCCCCGTAAGAAGCGATTTGCTCGTCGGTATAGTCCGTGTTTCCGTAATTGGCTTTTATGACCAGCTGGTCCTCATCGCCGATCGATAAGCCGTATGGGTTGCTGCCTGAATTCGGTGTCAGATTTGTACCAAGGTAAGTACCTCCTGTCGTACACGTAAGGCCGTTGGAGGCAGCAACCGGGATCACGCTGTATACATGGATCTTATCTGTTTTCTCACCAGATTTCACCGTCACGATGCCATCACCGATCTCGGTTGACTGGATGACAGCGGTAGCGACCCCGCTCCCTTTCTCGTACTTCATATCGCTGATCGTGATAGCTGGATTATCTGACGTCCACTCGACCTCGCTCGTCGTCCCGAGAGGTTCTAATTCCGTCGTCAGTGTCACGCCTTTCGTCGAGGCATCCTTTCCAAATGGAAGGTAAAGGATCTTACTGGAGGAATTCTCGACGTACATCGACGGATTGTTTTTCACGTACTGATCTGCCGCCGCAGAAACCGTAATCTTCTCGGTCGGCTGATCCTGTACTTTCACCTGAAAGGCAAATTCATGCGGGCTGATCATATAACTCGTGGAACCGGCATACTGATGGCTTGTCGCGACGACGACGCGCACCGTAACCGGATCAGTAATATATTCTGTACCATACAGGACAAAGGAATATGGGTCATCGCTCGTACGGATTTCGGCGTACATCCCCTTGTAGGCATTTTCTTTTCCGATGATCGTTTCCTTATCACCCGCCGATATTTTCACCTCACCGTTGATATTATCTTTATTTACCGCTTTGATCGGCAGACGAACACTCGAACCGATCGGAAGGACGATCGTCTCTTTTTCATTGTAGGAAAATACGAGAGTCGGATCGGAATCAGACACCAGTTTTCCAAACGCCCCGGAAATCATATCCCGCTTCAAAACAGCGTTTGCCGGTACACGGACCGACGCGATGTTAATGCTGTCTTTCAGCACATTGGAGCCGACACTTTCTGTCTTTTCCTGAAAAGCGATCGTCTTTAAAAACGTACACTGTTCAAACAGATTATCTGGAATCTTTACGAGCGGCGAATCCGTCAGATTCACTGTCACAACATTTGCCCGTTTAAAAGCTCCTGCTCCGATACCCTCCAACTTTGTGGCTGCTGTAAAGTCGATTTCATTTAAGCCTTTCTTTTTCTCGCCCTTCGTCCCATACTCACGCCGATTACACCAGTACACATATCTCTGACCAGTATTGGTATAGAAGCTTTCCCGCTGTTTCTGCTCCTGAACGCTGCACCCGGCAAACGCTTCCCTGCCGATCGTCTTGAGCGTCGTTGGAAAGCGGATGCTGTCCAGTGAGAGACAGTTCATAAAGGCGTTATCGCCAATACTCTCCACACCCGTTCCAAATGAACTGCCGCCTTTTGTCTGCAGCAGGAGATTGTAACAGTTGCTAAACGCATTCGTGCCGATCGTTTTTACGCTGTTGGGGATCGTAACACTTCCTGCCTCGGAACTTTTTACCGTCCGAAGTCCGTAGTAATCATCATATTTTGCCTCCGTCGAAGTATTTAAGGAATTTAAAACTTCCATACCGGCGCCGGCAAACGTACCATTCTTGATCTCCGTGAGGTTTTTAGACAATGTTACTTCATTCAGGTTAATACATCCTTCAAACGCGCGTTCTCCCAATTTATCATCAATGACTGTATCCGGGATGATCACATTTTCCACTCCAAACACATAGGAAGCCATAAACGACTTTGAAAGTACATTAGGCACCGCCACATTGGGAACCGCATGGTTTGCGGTAACCGAAGTCCAGACTGCCTGCGCTCCGACCGCCGGTTCTTTAGATACAGCTGTCGATAACGCTTCTGCAGCGAAATACACGACATTCATCGTATTCGAATTACAGAATAAACGGTTTTGATAGGATTCTGATTCCGTATCGTACGTAGAAAAGAACGAAAACGCCTGTGCCCCCTCAAGCGGAACGATCGAAATTCTGCCAGTCACGTACACCTCTTTGGCAACGAGATGAACGAGATCATATTTTTCGCTGCCGCTCTCCGTCAGACCGCCAATCGCGACATAATCACCATCTTTGATCAAATCAGCTGTATTCACAATATCGCTTTCATTGATATACCCAATCCGGCAGTAATCATCTTCTTTTCCTACATTTTCGTAATCATATATGAGGAATTTACTGCACCCAGCCGAGTAAGTATCTTTCACCGCACCTTTTATTACATAGGCATCTGCTGCTGACGTTGAAAAACTGCTCTGGATCCCACAGCCTAAAAATGCCTTTGCCCCGACAGACAGAAGACCTTCTTTAAACTGGACCACCCCGTCTTCGACTGTTTTCGTACTTCCATCCCGGTATCCGATCGTGTGCAGCCTTGACTGATTGGCAAATGCCTCTTCACCGATGCTCTGAAGATTCCCCGATACTATGACCGTTTCCAGACCAGCTCCAGACTTAGAAGCCGTCGTCCGGGAGTTAAAGAATGCTTTATCCGGGAGATGGATGACTCCCGTTCCCAAATCCGCCCTGCGCAGCGCGTAGTTATCCGCAAATACACTTGCACCGAGCGTTTGGACACAGTCTGGAAGGATGATTTCTTCTAGTCCGCTGATGATCCTCTTATCTCCATACAGATTACTCTGCTCATTCGTAACGTTTAATTTATATACTTCATAACAATTCGAAAATGCCTCATCTTCTATCGTTTGCAGATCTGTTAAATCTTTCAGGAATGCTGTCGTTCCCAACTGTTTACACTCTTTAAACGCGCGACTACCGATCGTCTCCAAAACGGAACCAGTCGGGATGGTAATGTCCTCACCTCGCAGATATTGACATTCACTAAATGTCTCTTTCCTGATCTCTTTCAGCGTTTTGGGCAGTTGGATCGAGGAAAGACCGGACCGGGAAAACGCCCCTTCCCCGATTATGGAACAATTTTCAGGGATCGTAAGCGAATCCAATTTGCAGGCATTAAAGGCCATCATCTCAATTTCTTTTAATGACGAAGGCAGGATGAGATCCTGCAGGATCCATTGCGAACCAGAAAACGCATACTGGTTGATCTTGACAAGTTTGGTACAACGAGTCAGATCCAGCGTTTTCATATTGGCGCCCGAAAAACACTGGTCACCAATATAGGTAACCTGTTCCGGAAGGCGGCTCACACTGTCCTCCCCCTTCTCGATGATATACAATAACAGCCCTTCCCCGCTAGCAGTACTTGCCCCTTTAAATAGGGCATTGCTTACATAACTCAGATCATTCTGCAACCCGACCTTCTCGAGATTCTCACAGTTTTCAAACGCATTCGCGCCGAGATTATCCGCCGTCTTGATCGGGATTTCAATCTGTCTGATCTTCGCACAGGATGAAAACGCGTTCGCGCCGATCTTTAGTTCCGAATCATGCGTTCCATACGGAGCGAACTTCACCTCTTCCATACTCGAACAGCTGCTGAACGCGGACGCACCGATCTCGTCTACATTGGTCAGGTCTACGATGCCGTCCGTACCGCTTCCGATCACCAGCGTACTAAGCTTCAAACACGACTCAAACGCATTCCCGCCGATCTTTTTGACCGTACCCGGCAGTACGATCTTCTCCAGCGCCTTACAGGCAGCAAACTCATTGGCCGGGATCTCTGTCAGCGCATTCGTAAACACGGCGCCTGACAGATCGATCTCCTTCGCCGATCTCGCCCATCCGATGCCGTCTACGTTTTTGACTGTCAAGCCGGAAAAATTGATCTTTCCCGAATACTCCGTCAGATATGTACCATATACATCTTTCGTGTAGTCTGACGACGTACAGTTTTGAAGCACCTGGCTGGCAGGCACGCCATCCACTTCGGACAGATCCCCCATCCGCTCCGCGTTCGCCAGGATCTTATAAAACCGCAGCACCTCGGTATCCTTGACATAACGCTCATCCAGATACGTTTCCGTCTCCATCGTACTGCTCGTCGAAGCCGCCCTGGCATTTTTCACGACAGCCGGGTTCCCCGAGACCTGCAGACCGCTGACGACAAACGCCAGCGCCATGACGATGCTCAACACCCGCTTTGGCAGGCTCTTACATTTGTTTGTCTGTTCCATATAACCCTCCTTCTTTCACACAAGCGAACTGCCCTTGTCTGTAACATAATGAGAAGGGACTGCTTTAATACAGTCCCTTTATTCTTCCTATTATTCGACAATCTTTGCATTTTCGCCTACAAAATCCACAACTTTATTTGTTGTCAATGTAATACGATAATACTCCTCTATCGTGATCACATCGCCATAAAGTTCCTGAAAACTCTTGCGAAGATCTTCTTCTGTCTGACCTCCCTGCGAAACGGCATTCGTAATCTCCTCTTTGATCTCCTCATCGCTTACCGCGATTCCCTCCTTGACGGCAATCGCCTCTGCCACGAGCTGTGTTTTGGCAATACTCTGAGCCGACTGGTCGAGCATCTGCTTATAAGAATCCTCGTTCATCTGCATCTGAGTCAGAAAAGCATTAAAATCTTCAAACCCGTACTGGGTCGACATATACCGATAGTACGCATCCAGCTGGGAAGAACACATGCTGACCAGGCTTTCCGGATACGTTTTCACTTCGGAGCCTTCCTCTATCGTTCCAAAAGCAGTCTCTCCCGCCTTATCCTTCTTCTGCTGGGAAAGGTTCTGGCGGGTCGCTGTTTTAAACTCGTCCACTGTCTTATTTTCGGTGTTATTCGCTACAAACTCATCATTGAACTCCGGTGTGACCGTCTCTGAAATGTAATTCAGCGTTACGGTAAATACCACATCTTTGCCGTTCAGCTCGTCTTTCCCATAATCATCCGGAAAACGAAGCTTCAAATCCTTTTTCTTTCCGACTTTCATACCGATGACACCGTCGTCAAACCCATCAATAAACCCGGAACTGCCCAACGTGATCGAATAATCTTCGGCGCTTCCATTGTCAAACTCTCTTCCATCGATTTTTCCGACAAAATCAATGCTGACCGTATCACCTTTTTTACAGGTTCCTTTTTTAATCTTGTTTTCCGTGGAATGACTGCTCAATGTAGAGTCGATCTCTGACTGGAGCTCATCATCACTGACTGTACAGTCCACCTCAACGCCTTTGTACTCCGCGAGTGTCACACAGTCTGCTGCCACATAGTCTTTATCTCCCGAAGACTGGGTAGATTCCGTATCCGCACCTGTAAATTTTGCCGCGATATCACTCCATGAACATCCTGTCAGGAAAAGTGATGCCGATAATAATACACTAACAACTACTGCTCTTTTCTTCACTTCGTTTTCCTCCTATCGCCCGAAAACGGACTGACTTATTTTTCCTAAAATTACTTAGCATTTTTATTTTATCACATAAAGGAAAAAAAGAAAAGTGAAATTTTAAACACATCTTCCACAATCTACATGATCGCCTGTTTCATCGCGCGTACATATTCCCCGACATGGTCCACGCAGTCCCTTCCGTACTGGCCGACTAATTTCACGATCGCGCTTCCGACGATGACGCCGTCCGAGATCTGCGCCATTTCTCTTGCCTGCTCAGGCGTCGAGATGCCGAACCCGACCGCACACGGGATATCCTTGGCTTTTTTTACCTCGCGCACCATATCGGCCACTCCTTCCTGGATCGTCGCGCGCACTCCCGTCACGCCGAGGCTTGAGACGCAGTACACAAACCCTTTCGCCTGTTTGGCGATGGACTGGATCCTGTCTTTCGACGTCGGGGCGATCAGGGAGATGACCTCCAGGCCGTACCGGCCAAAAACCTGTTCTAACTCCGCTTTTTCCTCAAATGGTACATCCGGTACGATCACGCCCGCCATTCCGATCTCCTTTGTCCGCTTGGCAAATTTCTCTATCCCATACACAAAGATCACATTCACATACGTCATAAAGACCATCGGGATATGAATGCCGTCCCTTATGTTCTCTACCATATCAAATATATGATCCGTTGTCGTCCCCGCTGCCAGCGCCCGTTCGTCCGCCTGCTGGATCACGATCCCCTCAGCGACCGGATCAGAAAACGGGATTCCGATTTCAATTAAGTCCGCCCCGTTTTCCTGCATCGCAAAAAGGATCTTCTCCGTCGTCTCCAGGTCAGGATCCCCCGCGGTCACGAATGGAATAAATGCCTTCTTATTTATAAATGCCTCTGCTACCTTATTCATAGATTTCAACCCCCCTGTATCTGGCGATCGCCGCCACGTCTTTGTCTCCCCGGCCGGAAATGTTTACAACGATGATCTGGTCTTTTCCCATCTCAGGCGCTATTTTCCTCGCATGCGCCAGCGCGTGTGAACTCTCGATCGCCGGAATGATCCCTTCTGTTCTCGAAAGATACTCAAACGCTGACACGGCTTCTTCATCCGTAACCGGCACGTATTCTGCCCTTCCCGTATCGTGGAGATGCGCGTGCTCCGGCCCGATGCCGGGATAATCAAGACCCGCGGAAATCGAGTACACCGGCGCGATCTGACCATATTCATCCTGACAGAAATACGACTTCATCCCGTGGAAGATGCCCGGCGTTCCGTTGGCGATCGTCGCCGCGTTCTTCTCCGTCTCCACCCCGTGGCCCGCCGCCTCACAGCCGATGAGCCGCACAGAATCATCCGGGATAAAATCATAAAATGCACCCATCGCATTGCTTCCACCGCCGACACAGGCAATGACCGCATCCGGCAGCCGCCCCTCCCGCTCCATGAGCTGCTGCCGGATCTCTGTTCCGATCACGCTCTGGAAATCCCTCACGATCTCCGGAAATGGCGCAGGCCCCATGACGGAACCGATCACATAGTGCGTGTCGGCGATCCGGTTCGTCCACTCCCGCAGCGTCTCATTGACCGCATCTTTCAACGTCTGTGTTCCGCTCGTCACCGCATGCACTTTTGTACCTAACAGTTCCATGCGGTAAACGTTCAGCGCCTGTCTGTCAATGTCTTCTTTTCCCATAAAAACCTCGCATTCCATATTGAGAAATGCCGCAATCGTCGCTGTCGCCACGCCGTGCTGTCCCGCTCCGGTTTCCGCAATCAGACGGGTCTTCCCCATGCGCTTTGCCAATAGCGCCTGGCCGAGCGCGTTATTGAGTTTATGAGAACCCGTATGGTTCAGATCCTCGCGCTTCAGATAAATCTTTGCCCCGCCCAGATCCTCTGTCATGCGCTTTGCATAGTACAAAAGAGAGGGCCTTCCTACATACGCCGTAAGAAGCGTATGAAATTCATTTACAAATTCCGGATCATCCTTATACGTCCGGTAAGCCTGTTCCAGTTCGATCACGGCGTTCATCAGCGTCTCCGGTATATACTGGCCGCCGTGAACACCAAAACGTCCATTCGACATATTTTACCTCCAATTATAACTAAATTTTGTCACCTATGCTCTGTGAAGAACGATCGTTTTCGAGAAAACGCACGTTTTCAACGAAACGCTTGATCTTCTGACCATCCTTTTTCCCATCCGTTTCCACGCCGCCGCTCACGTCCACTCCATAACAGCCGACCCGTTCGATGGCCTGACATACATTGTGCCAGTCAAGACCACCGGCAAGAAAAAAGGGATGTGAAAGCCTCTCCGGGATCATCTCCCAGGCAAATGTTTTTCCCGTCCCGCCGTATCCCGCAGACGAATACGTATCTAACAGCAGGAAATCACAGGGAAGCTGATCGGCCAGCCGGATGTCAGCCGCCTTCCTCACCCTGACCGCCTTGATGACCGGAACCGCCGTCCGTTTTTTCAATTCTAGTATCTCCTGTTCCGACTCATCCCCGTGCAGCTGTACCGCATCAATGCTCCCCTCTCTGACCCTCTCACAGATATAATCGGCCGGCGCGTTGACAAACACACCAAATACCTGGATCCGCCGGTCCAGTTTTTCCCTGAGAATAAGCGCCCGCTCCGGCAAAACCCTGCGCCTCGAGGGAGCAAAGACAAATCCGGCATAGTCCGGCATACTCTCGTTTAAAAACCTGACATCCTCTTCCCGGCGGATACCGCAGATCTTTATCTTCACATCGGCTCCTTTCCCCGCAGTTCCCTCACGGCAGCAGCTTTATCCTGACGTTTCATCAATGTCTCACCGATCAGGACGCCGTTTACGTTTCCCCGCTCCAACGCCTCAACATCTTCCCGCGTCTGGATACCGCTCTCCGCCACGAACACGACATCCGGCGGGACCATCTCCCGCAGCCGGAGACAATTCCTTACATCCACCTGAAATGTTTTGAGATTCCGGTTGTTGACCCCGATCATCCTGGCGCCCGCCCGCGCTGCCATCGACACTTCCTCTTCATCGTGCGCTTCCACAAGCGCTGACAGTCCCAGGCTGTCACACAGGCCGATCCAGTCCCGGATCGTCTCCTCTTCCAGCAGCGAGCAGATCAGTAATACTGCATCAGCGCCGATCACTTTCGCCTCATAGATCATATAGTCGTCGACGGTAAAATCCTTCCGCAGCAGCGGTATATCCACATGTTTCCGTATTTCCGCGAGATACCCCGTGCTTCCCAAAAAATAATTTGGTTCCGTCAGAACGGAAATACAATCTGCCCCCGCCCTCTCATATTCTTCTGCAATCTCCACATAGGGAAAACGCGGCGCGATCACTCCTTTTGACGGGGACGCTTTTTTCACTTCGCATATGAAATGAATGCCGTCTCCCCGCAGCCGCTCCTCAAAAGGGAACGCTCCCGTAACCTCCATCTGGCACGCTCTGCTTTTCATCTCCTCGTATGAGATTTCCTGTCTGCACGTTTCGACGCGCTTCCTCGTGGCAGCCGCAATATCATCTAATATCATACCATGTTATCCTCCTTTCTGTTCGTTTCACCAATTTACAACAACGATATACTCCTCTTACCGGTTCGTAGCTGCCACAAACTCTTCCAGTTTTTCTGCCGCCTTTCTGCTGGCCAAAATTTCTGCGGCCTCTTTGATGCCCTCTTCCAGCGTGATACCGAGTTTTCCGAGATAGATCGCCGTTCCGGCATTCAATGTGACAATATCCCTCTTCGCACCCGTGATCTTCCCCTCTAAAATACCTCTCGTGATCTCCGCGTTTTCTTCCGGTGTACCGCCGATCAGCTCACTCATTTCACACCGCTTCATTCCGAACTGTTCCGGTGTGATATCATACGACCGGAATGTCCCCTCCCGGATCTCACAGCAGTGGCTCGGCCCGGTAAGCGTGATCTCATCCAATCCGTCCGAACCACACACGGCCATGCCCCTCGTCACCCCGAGATTGCTAAGTACTTCTGCCAGTTTTTCCACCAGGGATACATCGTATACGCCTAATAACTGAAAGGACGAATTTGCCGGATTCGTAAGCGGCCCGAGTATGTTAAACATCGTCCTCTCCCCCATCTCCTTGCGCGCAGGCCCCACATTTTTCATAGAGGCATGATGCGCCTGGGCGAACAGAAAACACATATTGGTCTCATCAAGAACTTTTTGTTCCTTTTCCACGTCAATGGCAAGCTTCGCGCCAAGGCTCTCGAGTACGTCGGCCGCGCCGCTCTTACTGGAAACACTTCGGTTCCCATGCTTTGCCACCGGAATTCCCGCCGCCGCGATGACGAAAGCTGACGTCGTGGAGATATTAAATGTACCTGCCTCATCCCCTCCTGTCCCCACGATTTCCAATACCTCATACGGCGGACAAAGATGTATCGCCATATCGCGCATCACCTGTGCGGATGCCGTAATTTCCGTGATCGTCTCCCCCTTCATGCGGAGCGCGGTCAGATACGCTGCCATCTGCGCATGCGTCGCCGTACCTGACATGATTTCCTGCATGACTCCCTTTGCCATGTCATATTCGAGATCCCGGTGATTGATCACTTCATGTAGTGCCTCTTTTATCATATCCTGTTACCTCCCTCTTTCATTGCTAAGAAATTGTCTATGATGATGCCGCCCTCCGGCGTCAGTATCGATTCTGGATGAAACTGCAGTCCGTAAACGAGAGCCTCTTTGTATCTGACTGCCATGACCTCATTGTGGTCATCCGCCGCGATTACATCTAATGTATCCGGTATCGTATCCATGTCCGCAATCAGGGAATGATACCTCGCCACATCAATCCGATTCGGAAGTCCTTGAAATATAGGATCCGAATTTTCAATCTTTATATTGCTCTTCTTTCCGTGCATGAGCGTCTTCGCGTGACGGATCTTTGCGCCAAACACCTCACAGATCGCCTGATGCCCGAGACAAACGCCTAAGATCGGAACCTCTCCCTTCATTTCGGCTATGGTCTGCTCACATATGCCAGCTGCCCCCGGATGCCCCGGCCCCGGCGATATGATGATATGGGACGGCTGGCATTTCCGTATGTCCTCCACGTTCATCTCATCGTTTCGTATGACCCGTATATCTGGATCCCTCTCTCCGATCAGCTGGACCAGGTTATAAGAAAAACTGTCATAATTATCTATCAATACGATCATGTTCCACCTCATTCCTGCGCGGTTTCCGCGCTCTCACAATCAAACCGGTAAGCGATCGCTTCCATCACGGCCTTTGCCTTATTTGCCGATTCCTCGTACTCCAGTTCCGGCTGGCTGTCCGCCACGATACCGCCTCCCGCCTGCACATAAACTTTTCCGCCTTTTTTCACCGCCATACGGATGGCAATGCACGTATCCATATTTCCGCTGAAATCGATATACCCGAGCGCTCCGCCATAAATCCCCCTCGGTTCGCCCTCCAATTCATCAATGATCTCACACGCCCTGATCTTCGGCGCCCCGGACAATGTCCCCGCCGGAAGTACCGACTTCACCGCGTCAAACGCGTCCTGATCCCCGCGAATCTCTCCTTCTACCTGTGAGCAGATGTGCATGATCTTGGAATACTTGTGTATCATCATATACTGTGTCACTTCGACGGATCCAAATCGGGAAATCCGCCCCAGATCGTTCCTTCCGAGATCAACGAGCATATTGTGTTCAGACAGTTCTTTTTCATCTTGAAGCAGTTCCTCCATAAGCGCCCCATCTTCCCTCTCATCCTTCCCCCTCGGCCTTGACCCCGCTACCGGAAACGTCGTGAGCCTCCCGTCCTGCAGCCGTACAAGCGTCTCAGGCGACGTACTCATGATCTCCACGTCATCGAGGTTCATATAGACCATGTACGGGGACGGGTTCGTCGTGCGCAGCACCCGGTACGGACCAATAAGGCTTCCCTCGTAATCACTGACAAACCGTCTGGAGATCACTGCCTGAAAAATATCGCCCTCCCGAATGTATTCCTTCGTCCTCTCCACCATATCCGAATACTGCTCCTTCGTCACATTGCACGAAAATTTCACCTTGTGAGCCTTCTTTTCCTCGGGGATGTTTACCTGTTCATGAATCTGCCCGATCATCTCCTCGATCTCCCGCACCGCTTTCCGGTAATGTCCCGCCACATCCCCTTTTGTACCCACATTGGCCACGACCGCCATCTTCTGCCTCAACTGATCATAGACGATCACCTTATCAAAAAGCATCAGGTCAAAGTCGTGGAACTCACCGCGTTTTATATCCAGCACCGGTTCCGCGTGGGCGATGACCGCATAGGCAAAATATCCGACAAATCCTCCCGTAAATGGAGGCATATCGTCTAATTTCGGAGAGCGGTACCTATTCAGTATCCGGCGCACAACCTCAAACGCATCTTCTGTCTCCATCGTTTCCGTTCCGTTTCCCGTCTCGATCGTCACCTGTTTTTTCGAACAGGTCACCCGCATGACCGGATCGTACCCGAGAAAGGAATAGCGTCCCCACTTTTCTCCCCCTTCTACGCTCTCCAGCAGATAAAAACGTCTGTGTTTTACCGCCAGTTTGCGGAGCAGTGAAATCGGGGTGATGACATCCGCAAATATTTCCTTTTTGATGGGAACTATGTCATATTCCTCCGCATACTGCTGGATGCGCTCTATTTCCCGCTGCATCATTCCATTGTCTGTTTGTTCTCTTTGTCTTTTCATGCTGACCTTCCTTTCTGCTGCCTGACTGATCACTGACGTTTTCCCTGGTTATTCGTTTTTCTCAAAACAAAAAAGCTTTTATCCCTGATCCGGTTAAGGATTAGGGACAAAAGCTTACTATACTTCTGCGGTACCACCCAAATTGGCCATAAATGACCCACTCATCATGCACTAACATGCACTCCTGCAGATAACGGTCCAGGTTTCCGTCAGCGTCTACTTGATGTTCATAACATCGTTCAAGCTGCCCTCTCAAGTCCATTCAAAATGTTCCTGCTGCTGTATCACACCAACCTACAGCTCTCTGGAAACAGTTCCACATTTCTACTACTCTTGATCGTCGGTTTGTTTGGTTTGTTTTTTGATTTGTTATTTAGTATATCACTTATTTTTGAAATGTCAACCTAAAATTCAAAAAATTATACAATCGTTTCACAAAATGACATCGCCGTCCCGATTACCCTACGGAAATATTTTCCCCTTTCAATCCGTTGAACGCGCCGTCGATCTTTGCGTCTGGATGGCCGATCAGCCACTTGTTCCTCGCCACCAAAAGTTTGTCCTCACTGGCTCCTTCCGGCTTCACTACCAGGTCAAGATTCGTATCTTTCGGCAGAACGACAACACAGCGGAATTCCTGTCCGTCTACGCTGCACGGAGCATAGTGGAGTGTCGTCGCATACACTTCGATCATCGTTCCTTTTGGCACGAGAAAAGCCTCGATCTTCTTTGTGTCGTATGTATAATCTGCTTCAATGTCCTGCTGCATGCCAATGAGCAGGATGAGATCTGTCGCTGCCACATTCACTTCGGAAGAACGATGATACTCTACCGCATTTAGCAGCGTATTATGCCCGTTGCAGTATCCGATCTGGATCGGAAGGCCGCCGTAAAGACTATCCGTAAATGTCTTCATGATCGGAAGCGCCTCTAGTTCTTTTACCGACGGTTCATAAACGACGTCCGCCGGACACGGCATTTCCTGCATCTTGTCTACCAGTTCTGCCACGTCATAATCCGGTGTGAGGATCCGGCCGTATTTTTGAAACGCCGCATCCGTTACTTTTTGAATCTGAATACTCATAAAAAATACCTCCTAAAATTAAAATATTGCATTAGTTATAAAACGCCGTAAGGCGCCGTATTACCACAATTACCAGTTGCCCACGATCCATTTTCCAGATTTCGATAGATTTTTTTTGGAAATCTTATCCGTCTTTTTGCAGGAAGGCTGGATGAGCGCACTCGTCTCATTCTTATTTGAAATGTTCCACGCCACGCGCCCGATCTTATGTTTCTTCAAAAGCTTCATCCACGCTTTTGCCTCTTTTTTATCAATCTTTCCATTCCCAGACGCATCGCAGATGGAAAACTCCGTCACGATAACGGGAAGTCCTTTTTCATTCGCTGTTTTCAACTTTTCCCGGAGCTGGTCTTTGTGCGTCGCCGCATAAAAATGGAACGCGTACGCGATGTTATTCTGGTTCCTGATCGGATCCTCGGCCACTAGATCGACATCCTGGGACCACGTAGGCGTGCCGACAATGATAATGCCGTTCTTATCGTATTTGCGGATCAGCTTGATCATCTTTTCCGCATATGGTTTAATGTCCCGGCCCCATGTGACATCACCATTTGGCTCATTGCAGATTTCGTATAATACATTTGTCTGCCCCGCATATTTTTTCGCAAAATAGGTAAAAAACTCTTTTGCCTTTTTTTGATTTTTTTTCGGGTTGCCGTCGGACAAAATATGCCAGTCGATTATGACATACATACCTAAATCGGTCGCCGCCTTCACCCCTTCTTCGACCTTTATGTACAAAGACTTATCATAACCGGCGGAATCGTCGCTGTAAAATGCCAGACGGATCGTATTCGCACCCATCTTTTTAAAACTCTTAAAACACTGTTTATTCACATATTGCGGATACCAGGCGATACCGTGGGTACTGACTCCTTTGAGTACGACGGCCTTATCCGAAGCATTGACGATCTTATTGTCTTTTACCTTTAGCGCTGATGGCTTCGCCGCCTGACACGCTCTGCCTCCCCATGCGATCCCCAACGCAAACATGACTGCTGCGCACGCAGCTATTAACATACTCTTCTTTTTCACGGCGCTGCCTCCACGGAATGACCGGCCGGCAAAAGCATCAGTTTATGGTCGATCTCTGCCCACAGATCGGTACTCGTCGGATTGAAGATACGTCGTCCGTCAACCGAACACACAAGTTTCTGATATGCGTTATGGTACTCGCATATTTCGCCGTTTGTCGCATACCATACCTCTTCCTTACCAGCAACTTTTTCAAACAGGGACTCGATCACATCCCAGTTATCGTTGCGGTCAAATTCAAATGTGTGTCCCCACACATAAAACATATACGGCTGCTCGCAAATTTTATCGTTCAAAAAACGATCTGTCAGTTCCCACAGCCGCTCATCGTCATGATGGCACGTCGGATGGAGTTCCAGCCAGTCCTCCGGCAGCGAAAATCCGCCCGTGCTGTGTACCGTTCTCGCATAAGAAATGCCGACATCTTTTAATACGCCGATCAGCTCCTGATCATACAAACCATAGGGATACGCAAACCCAGTCGTAATCTTTTTATACATCTGCTCCAATTTCAGACGGCATTTTATCAGATCGTCCACACAGAGCAGTTTGGGAAGCGTCGTCATTTTTGTATGGTTAAATCCGTGGTTTGCCACTTCGATACGTTCGTCCTCATATATTTCCAGCGCCTTGCTTTCCGTGACGTTCACATATGTCTCTCCCGCCGGAAAAACAGCCCCTTCCTCTGCAAACCAACCCGGGATGATATTAAATGTTCCCTTGATCTCATATTTTTGCATCAGTTCGATCAGCCGCTCATCCTGTGTCACATTGTCATCATAACTAATGGTAAACGCTTTTTTCCGCCCGTTTGGAAAGCGCAGATACATTTCATTCATTCCATCATTTCTCCCTTCTGTTTAAAATAACTCTAATCTATTTTATCACATTTCTCTTAAAAAACATAGTGCTATTTTGCTCGAAGTGAAAAAACTGCATCCAAAAAAGCAGCCTGGTTCATATAAACAAAAAGGGATTTACTGTACTCGTAATTTTCCACGGCCATCCAGTCCTCCTCGTCGATGATCGCGTTTTGTTCCGTATCCAGATACACGATCCCATGATCGCCGCCCTTCATTTTCATCACGTAATCACAGAGACCGATCGTCACATCCGCCTGCTGCCTGTCCATCACGCGTTCTAACTCCGGGTTCAGCGAGTGAATGGTCGCCTCGAAGTCCGAAAGGGCTGCCTCCTGTCCATCTGCCACGACGAAATATGTGCGCTTCCCCTGCAGAAACGCGCGCAGCTTATCGTCATTCGCGTCGTTTGGCAGTATTTTATGCTCCGCGGCCTTTCCGCGCACCCCCCGGATGGCATCAAAGAACGAATACGAGATCGTGCGCATGATATTGTGCTCTTCCCGGTACATGCTCTCGTACAGCGAATCAAAGACCGCGCTCAATATGCGGTAACTCATAGTATCGATCTTTTCCTCCGGCGTATACCGCATAAAAAAGTTCATGCGGTTTCGCCACATATAATAATTGATAAACGTGTTCGCCGGCCTCGCGTTCGACCCCATCTTGTGCAAGACGACGCTGTCTCTGATGGTCACCACGCGGAACCCGGCCAGTGTAAACCGGTAGATCCACTCCATATCATCCCAGTAGATAAAATTATCCTCCGGCATAATGCCGATATCCGTCGTTTTGATACAGCTTGTGCGGATCATGACGCTGCACGTGGCGACCGTATCGCATTCATGGACGTCCGGTATGCTCCCGTCGTCGAGGAAATCGGCGTAGTGCGTGATCGCCGTAAAGTTCTGGAAATCAATGTCTAGTCCGTACTGCTGCACATACTGTGGATAGTCCATGTGATAGACGATCGAGCCGGCCACCCCGGTATCTTCGTGGGCGTCCAGATAGTCCGCCAGCGCGCCCACCGCGTTTTCGTCCACGAGCACATCATTATCCAGGCAGTAGAGATACTCATATCCCTCTTCTAACACCTTGCGGATTCCCGTATTAAAACCACCCGAACCGCCGAGGTTTTCCTTATTTACAAGTAATGTCACCCGGTCGCCGAATGCCGCTCTTACTGCTTCCACCGAATCGTCGGTCGAGGCGTTGTCCACAACATAAATATCAAAGTCGTCGGTCTTGGATTCCAGTACGCTCTGGATACAATTTACCACGTATTCCCGTTTATTGTAATTACAGATCACGATTCCTATTTTTTTCATCTTTTACCTCCATTCGCACACGTTTTTTGTGCATGAAAGAAGTTTGGGCGTGTACGCACAAACTTTATCCTCCATTCTTCTCTTCCGTTTTTTTACAAACAGACAGTACTCCATTTTCCATATACTCTCGCCCCCTCTTTCATCTGATAGGGGCGGATGCGGGCGCATCTCACCACACCGTTTTTATTGTTAACCAGCATCCCCGTCTTCTGCTTTTTGGCTTCGAATGTCCGAAGTTTTTTTTGAAATGCCTTATCCCGGGAAACCTGGATCTGCCAGCCATCTACTCCGGATATGCCGTACCATCCGAGTTGAACAACACTTCTTTTCCCTGACCCCGCCCGGGAAGCATCGATCATCGTCTGCCACTCTTCCACTCCCGTCCGGTATTCCATTGACACGTTTATTTTATCATTCAGACAGCTGCCAAATGCGTTCTGGCTGATCTGCGTGGAACTGCCGCATATCGTCACCCGTCTGAGCCCAGGCCCCGCCGCCAGCGCAAACGGCTCAACGATTTCTACCGTTTCCGGAAGCGTCAGTTCGCTCCATTCCACACTGCCAAACGCATAACTTTTTATTTTTTTGATCGAACGGCAGGACAGGATGGAAGATGGCACTTTCGTAGAAAAGAACGCATAGGCTCCGATCTCCGTTACCGTGTCCGGCAGAACTACCTCCTGTAACGATTCGCAGTACAGAAATGCCGAGGTCGGCACTTCTGCCAGGCCCTTTGGAAAATGAACAGATGTCAGCGCCGAACAGCCATTAAAGACTGATTTCCCCATTTTCCCGAGCGTTTCCGGCAGCCTCACTTCCTTCAGAACACGGCACTGTAAAAAAGCTCCTTCCCCGATTTCTGTGACAGAATCAGGTACGACGACCCGCTTGACACCACTTTCCGCAAACGCAAAAGCCCCGATCGCACTGATCCCGTCGGGGACCACCACCTCATCGCCCCTGCCGGAATAATAGATCAAATATCCATCCCGCCGGTCCCAGAAAAGGCCGTTCCCGGTTACGACATCCGGAAGCTGTCCGAGAAACCGTTTCGCTTCAACCGCTGGAAACTGGTGAAGGATCCGGGCGAGTCCTTCACCGTCCAGACTATGTTCCGCGCGGACCACGATCGTTTTCACCTTACTCGTATCGTAACATTCCGCCTCGTATTTTGACGTGTCGACCGCCCGGACGGAGCGCGGCAGCACGATTTTTCTCAATCCCTTACAGACCAGTTCAACCTCCGTGTCGATATCCACGACCCCGTATTCTTTTGCATACTGTACTGCCTGCGCGCAAAACACTTCGCACCCCTCTTCGACTGTCAGCGACTTACGAAACGCCGGAACCCGCACGAGATCTTTTCCGTCTTTCGAGTAGACAACCCCTTTGATGCTTCGATATTTGGGATCCTTTTTCCAGACGTTTAACTGTCCGCTCTTGATATAGGAACAGGTATCCAGTGATAGGGGAGTATTAAAATATATCGTCTCGATCCGCACCTTTTCATTGGGAAGGATACTGTAGGACAGATAATCCCCCTCGTCTTCCCTATAGTGGAAGGAACCGGGCATCGTCACCTTTTTTAACGACTTGCTGTCCGGCAGCGCCCCCTCTCCGATCCTTCGGACAGAAGCGGCGATCTCTACCTCTTTTACATTTTTAAATCCCCAAAATGCCCATGGCGGAAGAGATGTAACACCTTTTTTCACGATGATCTTTTTGATCTTCTTTTTGTCTGCCACCTTGATCTTCGGAGAAACGGCTCCTTTTCCTTTCAAGATGAGCGTTCCGTTTTTTACCGTGTAAGAAACGCTGCTCTTTCCCCTCCCTGCCTTTCCTCCGTCCTGCTTTTTCCCTGCTGCCTGAGCCGTTCGCGGCAGCAAAAAAGGCCATACGCAACTGAAACAGACAAAAAACAGAACGAACAAAATGAAAATCGGCCTCAGCCTCCATGACACAGCAAAGGACGCTTTGTGCCTGTGATCGCATTTACCGGCAGACTCAGACTTTTTCCCAACACCACATTCCATATACTCTCTTTCCTCCTGTTATCTGGTAAGGACGGATGCGGATATATTTTACCGATTTCTTTTTGTTCCGGATCCGCATGCTCGTCTTCTCTTTTTTTACGTGAAAAGTCTTCTTCTCTTTCCGAAATGCTTTATCCCGGGAAACCTGAATCTGCCAGCCATCGACTCCCTCGATCTTACGCCAGTCGAACCTCACCCATGACGAAGAAACAGCTTCCAAGTTCGTATCCGTCCTCCACCCGCGGATCCCCGCTTTATAAACATAGACCATCTTCTGGTTATCACCGCCCATTTTTGATAAGCCATCGAATGCGTCCTCGTGGATCTTCTCCACGGAACCGCAGAATGTCACCTTTTTCAAGCGCGATATCGACCAGAACGCCCCCTCCTGCACAGTTTCGACCGTTTCCGGAATCACACATTCTTCCCAGTCCACATCCTCAAAGGCCCTGTTTTTTATCGTTTTTATATTACCCTGAAATAAAATGGATGGCGGTACTTTCGTATGTTCAAACGCATACGCTCCGATCGTCACGACCGAATCCGGTAACCGCGCTTCCTCCAGGGAAGAACAGGATGAAAACGTATGATCCGGTACTTCACATAACCCGTCCGGAAGCCGGACCGCTTGTAACTTATCACAGGAAGCAAATACCGAGTGCCCCATGTTCCGTACCGTATCTGGTATGGGGACGTCCGTCAGGGACACAGCGTTCGAAAATGCCCCATCCCCTATATCCGTTACCGAATCAGGCAGGCGGATCCGTTTTATTTTGCATCCACAAAACGAATAGTTCCCAATTTTCGTAATCCCGTGCGGAACGGCGACTTCCTCCGCGTTTCCGGCATACCGCACCAGACAGTGTTCCGGATGATGGATATACATACCGTTCTCTTCCGAAACGTCAGAAAACTGCTTCAAAAAATCTTCCTGCCTGATCTCTGGAAACCGGTGTAAGATCATCGTGATCGGATCACTGCCTAACCGGCCAGACGTAATGACTTCACCGACCTTAGTAGGCAGGCTCGGATACAATTCATACTTTTTTTCATTTACCGTCCGAATGGAATCCGGCAATACGATCTTTTTCAGGTCGCTGCAGATCAGTACCTCGTTTAATTCATTATCCACATATCCCTGCTGCTTTCCATACTCGATCGCCTGGGTACAAAATTCCTCGCAGCCTTCTTCGACCGTAAGTGACTTCCGGTAAGCCGGCACGCGCACAAGGCTCTTTCCGTCTTTAGAATAAATCACCCCATGAATGCTCTTGTATTTCCTGTCCTTCTGACTGACGACCAACTGATCGCTTTTTACCAAACGCAGCGTCTCCAGTGACAGCTGCGTGTTAAAACATATCGTTTCCACACGTGTGTCCGGATCCGGAATGATACTGTTCGGGTAATAATCTGTGTACCTCTTTTCTACATATTGAAACGCCCCCGGTATCGTTACCTTCTTCAACACCTTGCTGTCCGGCAGCGCACCCTCTCCGATCTTACGGACGGAAGCGGAGATCTCTATTTCTTTTACGTTCTTATATCCCGAAAACGCCCGTACCGGAAGCGAGGTGATCCCTTTCTTCACGATAATCTTCTTAATTTTCTTTTTGTCCGCCACCCTGACCTTTGAAGTGAGGGCACCTTTTCCTGATATCGTAAGCGTTCCTTTTTTAACGGAACAGGTAATTCTATTTTTTGTTGCTGCCATAGCAGTCGCAGCTACCTGATACGATAGTATATCGGCAAAACAAATTCCCAGACACAATATTGCGGACACCAAAACCATTTTCAGAAAAAATCCCCTTTTTCCCCATTTTTTCTTCCTACAAATATATCCCTTTACTTCCAAATATAACCCCTCCCATTTTCAGACATCGATCGTTTACCTGAACAATAACACATTCCGGCAAATTGCGAAAAAAGGGTGTCCCGAAACCATGCGTTCCGCGGGCACCCTTCTATTCAAAACAAAATTACTTCTTCATCTCTGTTTTCAGCATTTCCGTCAGCTGCGGAACTACCTTATTCAGATCACCGACGATACCAAAGTCTGCTACGTCAAAGATCGGAGCATCCTCGTCCTTGTTGATGGCGATAATGATATCCGACTCTTCCATTCCGGCCGCATGCTGGATCGCGCCCGAAATACCGATGGCAAAATATACATTCGGACGAACGGTCTTACCAGTCTGTCCTACCTGCAGGTCTTTCGGCAGCCAGCCGTTATCGACAACGGCACGGGAACAGCTCACCGTTCCGCCGATCACCTCTGCCAGATCCTCAAGAAGCTTGAAGTTCTCTTTCGATCCGACACCACGTCCACCGGATACGAGGATTTTGGCATCCATGATATCGACAACGTCCGTTACGGATTTTACGACATTGAGTATTTCCACATATTTGTCGTTCGGGGTAAATCCCGGATTGTAGTTGATGACTTCAGCCTTAGCGCCTGCTTTCGGCTCGATCTTCTGCATCACACCCGGGCGCACCGTAGCCATCTGCGGACGGTTATCCGGGCAGGCGATCGTAGCGATCGTGTTTCCGCCGAATGCCGGACGTGTCATCAGAAGCTGGTTATGTTTCTGCTCATCCTCTTTGCCCGGAATCGGATTGAGTGGGAAATCACCAATCTCAAGTACCGTACAGTCCGCGGTAAGTCCGGTAGCGACACGGGCAGACACACGAGGGCCGAGGTCACGGCCAATCGCCGTCGCGCCAACTAACATAATGTCAGGTTTGTATTCATTGATGACAGAAGCAAGCGCATGTGTATATGGCTCTGTCCGGTATTCTTTGAGTTCCGGATCATCTACCACGATCACTTTATCTGCCCCGTACTCAGCCAGTGTATCGACAAGGCCCGAAACACCGGAACCGATCAGTACGGCAGTGACGTCTGTCTTTAAGTCTGCGGCAAGTTCATTTGCCTTTCCCAGCAATTCCAAAGCGATTCCGCTCAATTCATTGTCTACCTGCTGTGCATAGACAAATACACCTTTATATTCTTCTAAATTCATTTTATTCACCACTTTTCCTTATTTGATTAGATTACATGTTTCTCTTTCAATTTTCCAACGATGTATGTAGCCGCCTCTGCTCCGTCAAGGGCCACTTTTTCACCTGCTCCCTTACGAACTTTGTCGGAAGCCTTCGCGATCTTCGTCGGAGATCCTTTCAGACCAAGGTTTGCATCATCTACATCCTTTAAGTCTGCCCTTCCCCAAACGGTAATTTCTTTCTCATACGCATCGAAAATTCCGCCCGGAGTCATGTAACGCGGCTCATTCAATTCAGAAAGAGCGGTAATAAGGCAAGGCATTTTCACCTTTAATTCATGGTATCTGTCATCGTACTGACGCTGTACGATCACCGAATCACCATCCAGCTTAATGTCCTGTGCATACGAAATAACCGGAATGTCAAGATGCTCGGAAATCTGCGGGCCAACCTGCGCCGTATCTCCATCGATCGCCTGACGTCCCGTAATGATCAGGTCATAGTCAATGTTGCGGAGCGCGCCTGCGATCGTCGTCGAGGTCGCCCATGTATCAGCACCGCCGAGTACACGGTCGGTCACAAGGATTCCCTTGTCAGCTCCCATCGCCATCGCCTCACGCAGAACCTCTTCCGCCTTCGGAAGTCCCATCGTAAGAACGGTAACTTCAGCACCATTCTGCTCTTTGATCCGGAGCGCTGCTTCCAAACCAGCTTTATCATCCGGGTTCATAATGGTAAGCATCGCACCTCTGTCAAGTGTACCATCCGGATTAAATTTAACGCCGCCTTTTGTATCCGGCACCTGTTTAATACAAACTACTATTTTCACGATATGAACCTCCTTATTATCTCAATAAGCTACCAGAGATGACCATACGCTGAACTTCTGATGTACCCTCGTAGATCTCTGTAATCTTGGCATCACGCATCATACGTTCCACATCGTACTCTCTGATGTAACCATAACCACCATGCAACTGAACTGCCTTTGTCGTAACTTCCATTGCCACCTCGGCAGCGTACAATTTTGCCATCGCAGCTTCCACGGAATAAGAAACCTTTGCGCCATCTGCAAACTGCTGTTTTTTCATAGCCGCTTTGTATACAAGATGTTTTGCAGCTTCCACTTTCGTCGCCATATCAGCGAGCTGGAACTGTGTATTCTGCTGCGCAGCGATCGCGCGTCCAAACTGTTTTCTCTCTTTCACATAGGCTATCGTCGTCTCAAGAGCGCCTTCTGCGATACCAAGAGCCTGTGCGGCGATACCGATACGTCCGCCGTCCAGTGTGTGCATGGCAATCGGGAAACCTTTCCCTTCTGGTCCCAGAAGATTTTCTTTCGGGATACGGCAATCCTCAAAGATCAGTTCATAGGTAGAAGAACCGCGGATACCCATCTTCTTTTCTTTCGTTCCGAACGAGAAGCCAGGTGTTCCTTTTTCCACGATAAAGGCGGAGAAATTCTTTTTCTTTCTTCCTCTCTTGTCTTCTACAACACTTGTAATAGCAATTACGATATATACATCTGCCACTTTACCATTCGTGATAAAGCACTTGCTTCCATTGAGTACCCACTCATCGCCATCCAGTACAGCTTTCGTCTGCGCGCCCTGGGCATCGGTTCCCGCACCCGGCTCGGTGAGGGCGAATGCACCCAGTTTTTCACCGTTGGAGAGAGGCGGCAGATATTTCTGCTTCTGCTCTTCCGTTCCATATGTAAGGATCGGGTCAGCGCAAAGGCTCGTATGTGCCGATACGATAACACCTGTCGTACCGCAGACTTTGGAAAGTTCTTCCACACACATCACATAAGTTAAAATATCACAGCCCTGTCCACCGTACTGTTTCGGAATCGGAATTCCCAAAAAGCCGTATTTTCCCATTTTATCCACCGTAGCCTGCGGGAAAACTTCCGTCTCATCCGTCTCCTGAGCGAGTGGTTTCGCTTCGTTCTCAGCAAATTCTTTGAATAAAGATCTTGCCATTTCATGTTTCTGATCTAAAGTAAAATCCATTTTTCCATGAACCACCTTTCTATAATTTATCGATCTGACAGCCCTGATTATTTGCTGTAATCATAAAATCCGATTCCGGTCTTTCTTCCGAGTTTGCCGGCACGTACCATTTTTCTGAGCAATGGATGCGGACGGTACTTCGGATCGCCTGTTTCTGCCTGCAGCACTTCCATAATAGCAAGGCAGATGTCAAGACCTACCAGGTCGCCGAGTGCAAGAGGTCCCATCGGATGGTTTGCTCCAAGCTGCATCGCAGCGTCGATCCCCTCAACCGAAGCCACGCCGTCTGCGTAAATGCCGACTGCTTCATTGATCATCGGGATCAGGATGCGGTTTACGACAAATCCAGCTGCTTCTTTCACTTCTACCGGTGTCTTGCCGATTTCTTTGGCGATGGAAACAACCTTCTCATTCACTTCATCGGTCGTATTCTCTCCGCGGATGACTTCCACGAGCTTCATAACCGGAGCCGGGTTGAAGAAGTGCATGCCGATGACCGGATGGGAAATGCCCTGGCCGATCTCCGTGATGGAAAGGGAAGACGTATTCGTTGCGAAAATGCAGTCATCCTTCTTCACGATATCCTGCAGTTCTTTAAATGTCTGCTTTTTCACATCCATTACTTCCAGTGCAGCTTCTACGATCAGGTCGCAGTCCGTACAGATCTCTTTCGTACCCGTCGTGATCTTCGCGAGGATCGCATCTGCGGCAGCCTGATCCATTTTCCCTTTTGCTACGCGCTTCTCAAATCCCTTGGCAATCTTGTTCTTTCCATTTGCCGCGAACTCCTCATTAATGTCGCACAAATAAACTTCATACCCTTCCGTCTGCGCAAATGCCTGTGCAATCCCGGAACCCATCGTTCCTGCACCAATAACACCAACTTTCATTACATCATACCTCCATATATTTTATAATTTATTTCTTTTCGCTTCAAGTCCGGCACACACATAACCGCGTCTGTCCGGACTCCACCTGCCAGTTTGTTTAGCAGTTTTTAAAAGGAACCACTTTCAGCTTCTTTTCTTTGTCCTTCTCAAGGAAATTGCCCATGCCCGCTTTCTGGTCTTCTGTCTCGAAGCAGTCACCAAACAGTTTTTCTTCGATGACAATGGCCTCATCCATATCTACCTGCAGACCGTCATTGATCGCCTTTTTGCAGTTGCGCACAGCGATCGGCGCCTGCATCGCGATACCTGCCGCCATCTTCTTTGCCGCCGGCAGAAGCTCTTCCAAAGGATATACCGCATTGACGAGTCCGACGCGGAGCGCTTCCTCTGCCTTGATGTTCCTTGCCGTATAGATCATCTGTTTTGCCATGCCGACCGGAATCACGCGCGCCAGTCTCTGTGTGCCGCCAAATCCCGGAGTGATGCCAAGACCAACTTCCGGCTGGCCAAATACGGCATTATCCGAGCAGATCCGGATATCACAACTCATTGAGATCTCACATCCGCCGCCAAGGGCAAACCCGTTTACTGCGGCAATGACTGGAATTGGGAATGTCTCCAGCTTGCGGAAAACATCATTTCCCTTTTTGCCAAATGCCTCTCCCTCTGCTTTTGTCAATGTGCTCATCTCGCCGATGTCCGCACCGGCTACAAACGATTTCTCACCAGCTCCTGTCAGGATCAGGCATCTCACCACATCCAGATCCACACCGTCGAGCGTCTCATTCAGTTCATCCAAAACGGCACTGTTCAGCGCGTTTAACGCTTTCGGACGGTTGATCGTAATGATCCCGACTTTGTCCTCAACCTCATAATTAATGAATTCCATTTGGGAACTCTCCTTTCCTTTCCATAACATTCCAAAACTTCAACTATGTATCACAGCATGATCCGGCGGCAATAAGCCGCCAGACCATAACTGCTTTTTCCATCTTTTAAACTACATAACACTTGCACGAAACCCCCGCCAGCTGCCAAATACCAAAGAATCCGCCTCACGAATTCTTCCAAGGCGAAACCGCAGGTTCCACCTTAGTCGCGTTCCACGATCGTTGCGCAGCCCATACCACCGCCGATGCAAAGTGTCGCAAGACCTTTCTTTGCGTCGCGCTTCTGCATCTCATGGAGAAGTGTTACCAAGATACGGCATCCCGAAGCACCTACCGGGTGTCCGAGGGCAATCGCGCCGCCGTTTACATTTAATTTTTCAAGGTTAAATCCAAGATCTCTTCCCACAGCGATCGACTGTGCGGCAAATGCCTCGTTCGCCTCGATCAGATCCATGTCATCCACACTGAGACCAGCTTTTTTCATTACCTTCTGCGTCGCTGCAACCGGTCCGATACCCATGATGCTCGGATCTACACCAGCGAGCGCTCCGGCAACAAACGTAGCCATCGGTTTTACGCCGAGTTCTTTTGCTTTCTCCTCGCTCATTACGACAACCGCAGCCGCACCGTCATTGATTCCGGACGCGTTACCAGCCGTAACAAAACCGTCTTTATTGATCGGGCGGAGTTTTGCCAGACCTTCCATCGATGTGCCCGGACGCGGTCCCTCATCTTTATTAAATACGACAGTCTGTTTCTTCTGTTTTACTTCTACCGGCACGATCTCATCGTCAAACCGACCTGACTCCTGAGCGGCTACCGCCTTTGTCTGGCTCGCTACTGCAAACTCATCCAGTTCTTCACGCGTCAGTTTCCATCTGTCATCGGCACAGATATTGTCTGCTGTCTGAATCATATGGTAGTTATTGAACGCATCCCAAAGAGCATCGTTTACCATCGTATCCACTATCTTATTGTCGTTCATGCGGTAACCGAAACGAGCCTGTTTCAGTGCGTACGGAGCCATCGACATGTTTTCCATACCGCCGGCTACGACGATGTCAGCATCTCCTGTCTGGATCATCTGCGCTGCCATATTGACACAGTTCAAACCGGAACCACAGACAACGTTGATCGTAACGGCCGGTGTCTCGATCGGAAGGCCTGCGTTGATCGACGCCTGACGCGCCACGTTCTGGCCAAGTCCTGCCTGGATTACACATCCCATATATACGTGATCCACTTTGTCTTTTGGCACGCCAGCCCGTTTCAAAGCTTCCTCAATCACGATCGATCCAAGCTTCTGAGCCGGAGTCGTGCTGAGTGTACCTCCCATTGTTCCGATTGCCGTACGGCATGCACCTGCTAAAACCACTTTCTTAGACATAATAAATATATCCTCCTTATATATAGTTTTATATTCTGCCGGAAAATCCGGTATCTACCACTTTTAAATATTTCCGCTTTTATCGTCCTTTCCCGCTAAAGCGTTCCCGCAGCTTTTTTGCCACCGCGTCCGGCACCATGTTCGATACATCCGAACCGTAAGACGCCACTTCCCGCACAATGGTGGAGCTCAAAAACGCATATTCGAGGCTGGTCGTAAAAAATACGGTGTCTATTTCGGGATTCAGGCTGTGATTTGTCTGGGCGATCTGCATCTCCGATTCAAAATCTGACACGGCACGCAGTCCCCGCACCATGATATTGGCCCCGACCTTTCTGGTAAAATCCACGGTAAGTCCCTGGAATGTTTCGATTCTTACATTAGAAAAATGTTCCGTCACCTGCTGAAGCATGCTGACTCTTTCCTCGATCGTAAAAAGCGGGTTTTTACTGCTATTTACAAGCACCGCCACAATCACTTCATCCACCACCCGAGATGCTCTCTCTATAATATCCAGATGCCCAAAAGTGACCGGGTCAAAACTGCCCGGATAAACCGCTTTTCTCATAAAGAATCCCCATTCTTCAGCTTTTTCTTCCGCCCTTTGAAAGATTGTTAATTTTTTCACAATTGCCTGTCCTCAAAACTAATTATATCATAACATTCTCATTTGAAAATGTCAAATAATTTCCAATCACTAATTTCATTTTGATACACTCAAATATCAAAAATCATCCCCGCCACTAATACGCCCTGATCCCCTCCGACTCATCATCACTCTTTTCGACGCCCCGGATCTGCACATAATACCCTGCCTTCTCATTCACAGCCACATACACCCTGTCCCCCTCCCCATGTTTCCATATCGCCTTGCCAAGCGGCGACTCTATGCTGATCATATGCTTAGCCGCATTACTCCGCACCGTCGTCACGATCTTATACTCTTCTTCGCACTCCTCATCCTCAAAGTAAACGCGCACCGTATCATTCAGACCGACTTCCTGCTCGCCGGAATCATCTTCCACAATACGCGCGGTCTTTACCATCCGCTCAAGATAGCGGATACGGCTCTCATTCTCATTCTTAAATTTCTTCGCCGCCTTGTATTCAAAATTCTCACTCAGATCCCCGTGCGCCCTTGCCTCTTTCACATCCTCCAGCGCCTGTTTGCGCACCACGAGCTTGCGGTGCTCTAACTCCTGCTCCATCTTTTCAACATCCCGTTTCGTCAGCCTGTCGTACATAACGCCCTCCTTTTATAAAAAAGGCACGCCGGAACAGTACTGCCATGTACCGTTCCAGCGTGCCGGATTCCGTCTAAACAATCCGCATCCACTTGCATCCCCTGACCCCATTCAGATTACAATATCAATACAATGGATACCGGTCAGTCAGCGCCTTCACGATTTCTTTTGCTTTCGCCTGCTAGCGTGCCAGATTCCGTCTAAACAAACCGCATCCCCTGACCCCATTCAGATCACAACATCAATATAATGGATACCGGTCAGTCAGCACCTTCACGATTTCTTTTGCTTTCGCCTGATTTGCCTCGGCGTCATCGATCAGCATGGCGATCGCATCCGCGATCTGATCCATGTCATCCGTGTTCATGCCTCTCGTCGTCACAGCAGCCGTGCCCAGACGGACACCGCTCGTCACAAACGGACTCTGCGGATCGTTTGGGATCGTATTTTTATTGGCCGTGATGTTTGCGTCGTCCAGCCACGCCTCTACCTGTTTTCCAGTCAGGCCCTTCTTTACGAGATCCACTAACATCAGGTGGTTGTCCGTTCCGCCGGATACGATGTCAATGCCCCGGTCCATCAGTCCCTTGCTGAGCGCCTGCGCGTTGGCAATAATGTTTTTGCCGTACTCTTTAAAACTCGGATCGAGCGCCTCTTTAAAGCAGACCGCCTTCGCCGCGATCACGTGCATGAGAGGGCCGCCCTGTGTTCCTGGGAAAATGGATTTATTCAATTTATATTCGGTCGCGAACTCCTCGCTGGACAGGATCATACCGCCGCGCGGGCCGCGCAATGTCTTATGGGTCGTCGTCGTCGTCACATGCGCGTACGGGATCGGACTCTCATGTACGCCGGCCGCGATCAGTCCGGCAATG
Source organism: uncultured Eubacterium sp. (assembly GCA_910579145.1). Taxonomy (GTDB): domain Bacteria; phylum Bacillota; class Clostridia; order Lachnospirales; family Lachnospiraceae; genus Eubacterium_F. The sequence goes on along the minus strand of CAJTTQ010000001.1, from coordinate 137,237 downwards.
TGAGCCATATCCACCATGAGGAACGCCCCTACTTCATCCGCGATCTCGCGGAATCTCTTAAAATCAATTTTCCGGCAGTACGCGCTCGCACCGGCGATGATCATTTTCGGCCGGCATTCCTTGGCGATCCGCTCTACCTCGTCGTAGTCGATAAATCCCTGATCATTTACGCCGTACGGCACGATATGGTAATACGTACCCGAAATATTCGCCGGACTTCCGTGTGAGAGATGTCCGCCGTGGTCGAGATTCATCCCCATCACCGTCTCACCCGGTTTTACAAGCGCGAAGAACACCGCCATATTCGCCTGCGCCCCCGAATGCGGCTGAACATTGGCATACGTGCAGCCAAACAACTCCTTGGCGCGGTCCCTGGCGAGATCCTCCACCATGTCCACATACTGGCATCCGCCATAATACCGTTTTCCCGGATAACCTTCCGCGTACTTGTTCGTACACGTACTTCCCATCGCTGCCATCACTGCCTTGCTCACAAAATTCTCGGACGCGATCAGCTCAATGTGATCGTTCTGTCTGCCGGTTTCCAGTTCCATCGCTTTCGCAAGTTCCGGATCGGCTTTTACTACTTCTTCAAATGAATACATAGGTCAATCTCCTTTTTACTTTTCATTTATCATTTACCGTTTAAACGACGCCTCTAAAATAGCGGTCCTGCCACAGCAACAACGCCGCAGGCAGCCTTTCCGCCACACCGCCCTGAAAACGGCCTAATCCACTTCATCAATCGCTTTCCCGATATCACTGCGCATATATTTCCCCTCGAACGAGATCCACTCGGTCGCCGCGTACGCGTTTTTCCTCGCCTCTTTCAAGTCGCTGCCTTTCGCGGTAATGCCAAGGACGCGACCGCCGTTCGTCACGATGTTTCCGCCTTCGGCTTTCGTGCCAGCGTGGAACGCGTAATATCCGTCCCTGCCGTCGAAATGTTCAAATCCGGTAATCACTTTGCCTTTTTCATATTTTTCCGGATAACCGTCCGAGGCCAGAACGACACAGACCGCCGCATTGTCCTGGAAACGAAGTTCCACTTCATCCAGCCTGCCGTCAATGCACGCATCCATGACTTCAATGATGTCATTTTCCATGCGCGGCAGTACGACCTGCGCTTCGGGATCGCCAAACCGGGCATTGTACTCGAGCACCTTCGGCCCGTCCGCCGTGAGCATGAGGCCCACGAACAGGATGCCGACAAAATCCCTGCCCTCTGCCTTCATCGCATCCATCGTCGGCTGGTAGATCTTGTCCTCACAAAACTGCTGGATCTCACTCGTGTAAAACGGGGTCGGTGAAAAGGTTCCCATTCCTCCCGTATTCAATCCCTCGTCGTTATCTTTGGCACGCTTGTGATCCTGCGCGCTTGTCATCGGCGCGATATGCGTCCCGTCGCAATAACACAATACGGACACTTCCGGCCCCGTGATAAATTCCTCGATCACGATCCGGTTTCCGGCATCGCCAAACTGCTTGTCCTGCATCAGCGTTTTCACACCGGCCTTTGCCTCTTCTAACGTCTGGCAGATCAGAACGCCTTTGCCGAGCGCCAGGCCGTCCGCCTTGAGAACGATCGGCATCTTCGCCGTCTCCAGATAAGCCAGCGCCTCTTCTGGACTGTCAAACGTGTCATAAGCAGCGGTTGGAATGCCGTATTTTTTCATCAGATCTTTCGAGAACACCTTACTTCCCTCGATCGCCGCCGCCTTTTTGCGCGGCCCGAATGCCCGGAGTCCCCTGGCCTCAAATACATCCACGATGCCGCCGACAAGCGGGTCATCCATGCCGACGATCGTAAGGCCGATCTCGTTTGCCTCGGCAAAATCCGCGAGCTTCTCAAATTCCATCGCTCCGATGTCCACACACTGCGCGACCGAAGCGATCCCCGCATTTCCCGGGGCGCAGTACAGTTTGTCCACATGGCTGCTCTTCGCCGCGCTTACCGCGATCGCGTGCTCGCGGCCGCCGCTTCCTACAATTAAAACGTTCATAGTATCCTCCATTTATTTCTTATGTCTTACCAAATGTTCCACAATTTCAATTCTTCCATTCGCGATATCGTCGATCGCCTGCGGAAGGATGTGCCACTCCGCCTGCTCCATCACCCGTTTCTGCAGCGTCTCCGGCGTATCATCGTCCCGGACTTCTACGGCCCTCTGGGAAATGATCGGCCCGCCGTCCGCGATCTCATTCACGAAATGGACGGTGGCGCCTGTCACCTTATTTCCGCGGGCGAGCACGCTCTCGTGCACGTTCAACCCATAGTAACCCGGCCCGCAGTGAGACGGGATCAGCGACGGATGGATATTGATCATCCGGCCCTCATAATGCTTCACGAGATTCTCCGGCAGGATCACGAGAAATCCGGCAAGAACGACCAGATCGATCCCGTGTTCCTCAAGACAGCTGATCATCACCTCCCCGTACGCCTCTCTCGTCGGATACTCCTTCGGCACGAGCACTTTTTCGCAAATGCCGTTTGCCTTCGCGCGCTCCCTTGCGTACGCGCCCGGTTTATTGCTCACGACAAGTTCGAGGGAAGCATTCGTAATGCCGCCCGACTGCACGTTGTCGATGATCGCCTGCAGATTCGTTCCGGAACCGGAAACAAGTACTGCTATCTTTATCATTCTGTTTTCATCCTTTCTAACTGCCCTAAACGCCGCAGCTCTGCCGTTTCCTTTACTGGATCGTGATCCCCTTTTCACCGTCCACGATCTCACCGATGACATAAGGCTTCTCGCCTGCGCTCCGCACGGCCTGGAGCGTCTGGTCCACATCGTTTTTATCCACAGCGGCGATCATACCGATCCCCATATTGTATGTATTATACATCGCCTCTTCGGCCACATTTCCGTCCTTCGCCAGCATTTCAAAGATTGGAGGAACGACAAAACTGTTTTTGTCAATGACGGCATGCGTCCCCTCTTTCAGCATACGGGGGATATTTTCATAAAAACCGCCGCCCGTAATATGGCTGCACGCCTTGATCGCCACACCCGCTTCACGGATGGAGCGCAGCGCCTTCACATATATTTTCGTCGGGGTAAGAAGAGTCTCGCCGAGCGATCCCGAAAGACACTCATATGTGCGGTCAAGCGCTTCCCTGCTCATCGTAAACACCTGGCGCACGAGCGAATAGCCGTTGCTATGTATCCCGGACGAAGCCATGCCCACGAGGACGTCCCCCGCCTTTAAGCCCTCGCCGGTGATCATATCTTTTTTATCAACGACGCCGACCGAAAATCCAGCGAGGTCATATTCTTCTGCCGGATAGAACCCGGGCATCTCCGCCGTCTCTCCGCCGATAAGGGCAGCCCCGGACTGGCGGCACCCTTCCGCCACTCCGCTCACGATCTTAGCGATCTTTTCCGGTTCATTTTTCCCGCACGCGATATAGTCCAGGAAAAACAGCGGCTCACCGCCGGCACAGGCAATATCGTTCACGCACATAGCCACGCAGTCGATCCCGATCGTATTATGCTTATCCATCAGAAAAGCGAGTTTCAGCTTCGTTCCAACACCGTCCGTACCGGAAACAAGAGTCGGCTCCTCCATTCCCATAAAGCGTTTCATGGAAAACGCGCCCGAGAAACCGCCGATATCCGTAAGTACCTCCGGTCTCATCGTAGACGCGATGTGTTCTTTCATGAGGGAAACCGCTTTGTATCCCGCCTCAATGTCAACTCCAGCTTTCTTGTAGTCCATTCTCTTCATACCTCCGTCATTTTGCTGTCATACAAGTACAAAGCCATTATAGCACACTTCTTTTCAATATACAATTTGAACTTTTTTATTTTTTTCCTTTTCAACCCGCCATTTTTCTGTTACAATAAAATACTAAGGATATAAAGTCAGAAATGGAGGATGAGAACATGGAGACAAAAGGAACGATACTTTCCTTCCGCCCGGATGTACGGGTCGTAGACGCCACCGTCCGAGACGGCGGGCTGGTGAATGATTTTCGATTTACCGATGAATTCGTAAAAAACCTTTACCGGGCAAATATTAAGGCCGGTGTTGATTATATGGAATTTGGATATAAAGCGTCCCGGGACATTTTCCCGGAAGAGGATTTCGGGCCGTGGAAATTCTGCCGGGAAGAAGATATAAGACGGATCGTCGGGGAAAATGATTCCGATATGAAGATCGCGGTCATGGCCGATGTCGGCAGGACAGATTTTAAGCGCGACATCATCGACCGCTGCGACAGCGTGATCGACCTCGTCCGCATCGCCACCTACATCAACACGATTCCGGCCGCCATCGAAATGGTAGAATACTGCCACGAAAAAGGATACGAAACGACGGTCAACATCATGGCGATCTCCAGCGACAACGATACGGATATTGACGAGGCGCTCGACCTCATCGGGCAGAGTTCCGCGGACGGTATTTACATCGTTGACAGCTACGGCGCGATCTACCCCGAACAGATGAGGAAACTGGCCGACAAATATCTGTTCTTCGGCGACAAATTTCAAAAATACATCGGAATCCACGCGCACAATAACCAGCAGCTTGCCTTCGCGAACACGATCGAAGCGCTAAAACGCGGCGTCAGCTATCTGGATGTGACGGTCAGCGGCATGGGTCGGGGAGCCGGAAACTGCGCGAGCGAACAGCTGCTCGGTTTTCTGAAAAACCCGAAGTACAACATCCTTCCGATCCTCGACGTATTGGAACACGAGATCCTGCCGTTAAAAGAAAAAGGCGTGATCTGGGGGTACGATATTCCCTATCTTCTGACCGGCCAGCTCAACCAGCATCCCCGCACCGCGATCGCGGCGACCAAAGAGCGGCGCACGGATTACCGGAAGTTTTACGTCGATCTCGTAGATTACAAATAAAGCAAAAAAACGGCGTCCTTCGCCGTTTTTTTATTTACGATACCACTTCCTCTTCTATCCCGTTTTGTTCCATCTCGTCCATCCCATTTTGCGCCAGTTCACGCATCACTTCCCTCTCCGCCTCTTCCTTGAAGTTTTCGATCGTCTCCTGGTTCAGGATCGGAAGTTCATCGAGTGATTCAATGCCGAAATACCGCAGAAATTCTTCCGTCGTCGCAAATAAGATCGGCCGCCCCGGCGCGTCTAAACGCCCGGCCTCACAGATCAGATTGTACTCGATCAGTTTATTGACGGCGTGGTCGCACTTGACACCGCGGATCTTCTCGATCTCCAGCCGGGTGATCGGCTGTTTGTAGGCGATGATCGACAGCGTTTCGAGCATGACATCCGTGAGTACGTGCTTTTTCGGAACATGCGCCACTTTGATCAGGTATTCGTACATTTCCGGCCGTGTACACAGCTGAAACGAACCATCCAGCTCGATAATATGGATGCCCCGGTCACTTTCCTCATAGCGGGTCATCATATTGCGTATGAGCCGCCGGATCGTGTCCTCGTCGTGCTCGACAGCGGCCGCGATCCTCTCGACCTCAACCGCCTCTCCCATCGTAAATAAAATGGCCTCAATGACCGCTTCTAATTCTTTTATGTTCACGCTGATTCCTCCAAACATGTAATATGAATATCGTCAAAAATGTTCTCCTGCACGATGGAAAGTTTCCCCATCTTCATCATTTCCAATATACCGAGAAAGGTAATGATCACATAATTTTTCCCCCTGCCGTGTTCCAGCAGTTTCCGAAAGCTGAATGTCCGATGTTCCCTGGCATACTCCTCCAAAAAAACGATGTGATCCTCCAGGCTGATCTCCTCTTTTTCGATCTCTCCGAACTTACTGCGGATCGGATCGATCTTGTCCACCTGCTTTTTCATGACAGAATTAAAAATGCCCTGCAGTTTCGCCAGCGTCACCTCACTCAGCAGATCCTCGATCTTCACCTCTTCTTTAAAATCCCGGATCTCATCGGGGATCGTCGCCTCTTTAAATAACATCCGGCCGGCATCCACCTGCCTGTCCTTTAACTCAAACGAAGCATATTTATACATTTTATATTCCAAAATACGCTCCACCAGTTCCTGTCTCGGATCTTCCGGCTCGTCCTCATCTTCCTCCTCCGGCGGCAGCAGCATCTTTGACTTGATGCGCACGAGCGTCGCCGCCATCACGAGAAATTCACTCATGACATCCATATCCCTGGCATCCATCTGGCTGACATAGTCGATGTACTGTTCCGTGATCAGCACGATCGGAATATCATAAATATCTACCTTGTTCTTCTCGATCAGGTGCAGGAGCAGATCCAGCGGTCCCTCAAACACCTCTAGTTTAACCGGTATGCCCATCTTTTTTCCTCCATGCGCGCAACGCTGCCGCACGCTATCTGCGCTATTCAATCTTTCGCTCTAAAAAAGGGGGGCGGCTTAGAACCGCGCCCCCAGCACAAGGAGAACTTTATAAGTTCTGTCTACAAAATCATCATACGGTAAAACCGCTGACACTCTTCTCGATATTATCCGAAACAGAAACCAACTGTTCGGACGCCTCTGAAACGTCTTTTACCATGCCGTCGAGCATCTCTGTTGAAGCCAGGATCTCCTGTGTCCCCGCCGCGTTATCTGCCGCGATCTCTGACAGCTTACGAACGAGCTCAACAACCATGAGCCGCTCCTCATCCATATTTTTCACAGTATCATAAATAGAGGTAACGCCCTGTTTTGTCACTTCGATGTTCTCATAAATCTCGGAGAACTGGTCCTCCGTATGGGAGAGCTGCTGGCTCTGCTCCAGCATGATATCTTTCATCTTCAGCATCGTCTCCACCGCTTTATTCGAATCCTCGATCAGTGTCACGATAATGCTGTCGATCAGCTTCGCGGAATCATTCGACTGCTCTGCCAGATTTTGGATCTGGCTCGCTACGACCGCAAAACCTCTGCCCTGCTCACCGGCACGGGCTGCCTCGATCGAGGCGTTCAGCGACAGCATATTCGTCTCTTCCGCAATGGAAGTGATGAGCTGTGCCGCGTCTTTGATCTTCATCGCGGACTGGTTCGTGGACAACGTCTGGGCGCTGATCTCATCAATCGCCTTCTCCGTATTTTTATTCACTTTCGACAGTCCCCTTACCGTGCCGCGCATTTCCTCGCTCGTCTTCTGTATACTTCCCGTATATTCGCTCAATGTCTCCGTTTCACTCATCGTCTTTTCGATCGTATCACCGATATGTAAAACGCTCTGCACCGCCTGCTGCGTATCTTCCGCCTGCTGTATCGTACTCTCCGCAATGTCATGGATGGCCTTTTCTACATTTTCAACCGATCCCTTCGTCACATCCGCCCCGGAGTGCAGTGTGCCGGACGTATCCAAAAGTTCGACACTCTTTTCCTTAATGATAACAACCGCGTCACTGACCGTATCCGTCAAAAACTGGGTCGCCTTCGCGATCATTCCCACTTCGTCTTTTCGGGAACCAAACTTTTTCAGCTTGCTGCGGAGTGTCAGATCCAGCGTACCAATCTCCTGGATGATCGCTGCCACCTTCTTGATATCTTTTGCGATCATACATCCGGCAAACCATACGGCCAGAGAGATCAATACCAAAAGGACCGCGCACAGGATCAGCAGGACAAATGAAAGATGATTTACCGTGGCAAACGCTTCGTCCTGATCGGTCAATACCATGAGTACCCAGTCCCGATCCGCCATATACTCATATACAGCCAGTTTCCCCTTGCCGTTTTCCTTATATTCGTATACGGCCTCTCCGGTAGCATTCTCATTCTTCGCGAGCCCGATCACTTCCGATATATTCTTTTCTTCGATGGGACCACCGATCTTCTCTTCGTCCCCACAGAATATATATGTATTCTTCGCCGCGTCCAACAACAGATAATCGGTTTTATTTCCAGTCTCTTCCGCCAAAGCATCCAGCGTATTTTTCAGGTCTTCCGAATATACGGCGCTTCCCACATACCCGAGAGGCTCGCCCTCATTGTAGATCGGATAGTACATCGAAACTACCTGTTTTCCTGTAGACAAAGATGCCATAACACCCGTGTTCCACATATTCGTCTCTTTCGAAGCAAACAGCGTATCTCTCAAAACTTTAAGCGCGTCCCCCTCACGAAGGGTTTTTCCGATCGGCCCTTCGACAAAAGAAGCGAGTACTTTCGTGTTATAATCACCCAGATACACATTTTCCAGGTTCGAGTTTTCCTTCCCGTAGTTCTTCGTAAAGTTCTGCGCGTTCGCGGCTGCCTCCGCGTCGTCCGGATGCAAAAGAGCCTGCTTCAGCACTGGCGCCTGCGCGTAACCAATCAAATACGCCTCTGTCGAATCAATATACTGTTCAATCAGCTTCGATCGTGTCTTAATCGCATCATTCATCTCGTCTACAATCTGATCTTTCATAACCGACGATACGTTCACATCTGTACTCTTCCAAACAATCACAAGTCCGATCGTCAAAATCGTAATTACTATGATACTTATCTTTGTTGCCAATTTGAGATTTTTCATGCTAATTTCCTCCTGATATTTTGTAATACTCCAACCCTCTATCACCGATCATTTACCTACCGTAATTATAAACCAAATAAAAATCGAATGCAAGTAACTTTAAAAGATTTTTTATACAGTAAACCCACTTACACTTTTTTCAATATCATCGGAAACAGAAACCAACTGCCCGGACGCCTCCGACACATCCTTTACCATGCCATCAAGCATCTCAGATGACGCCAGTATTTCCTGCGTACCAGCCGCATTATCCGCTGCAATCTCCGACAGTTTTTGAACGAGTTCGACGACCGTAAGCCGCTCCTGATCCATATTCCTTACCGTATCATAAATAGAAGTAACGCTCTGTTTCGCAACTTCAATATTCTCGTATATATCAGTAAATTGATCTTCCGTGTGCGAAAGCTGCTGGCTCTGTTCCAGCATGATATCTTTCATCCTGACCATCGTCTCCACTGCCTTATTCGAATCGTTGATCAGCGCAACGATAATGCTGTCGATCATCCTCGCCGAATCATTCGACTGCTCCGCAAGTTTTTGGATCTGGCTCGCCACTACCGCAAAACCTCGTCCCTGTTCTCCGGCACGCGCCGCCTCGATCGAAGCATTCAGAGAGAGCATATTTGTCTCTTCCGCAATCGAAGTGATCAACTGCGCGGCATCCTTGATCTTCATCGCGGACTGGTTTGTAGACAGCGTCTGCGCGCTGATCTCATCGATTGCCTTCTCCGTATTGCCATTTACAACAGACAGTCCTCTTACCGTATTTCGCATTTCCTCGCTCGTTTTCTGAATGTTACCCGTGTATTCGGTTAATGTCTCCGTCTCATCCATCGTCTTCTCGATCGTTTTTCCGATGTGCAGCACACTTTCTACCGCCTGCTGCGTATCTTCTGCCTGCTGGATCGTACTCTCAGCAATATCGTGGATCGCCTTTTCGACATTCTCGACCGATCCCTTCGTAACCTCTGCCCCCGAGTGAAGCGTTCCAGAAGTATCTAAAAGCTCCTCGCTTTTTTCCTTGATCAGTACGACCGCATCACTCACCGTATCGGCCAAAAACTGAGTCGCTTTCGCGATCATCCCCACCTCGTCCTTACGGGATTCAAATTTTTTGAGTTTACTGCGGAGCGTCAGATCCAGCGTACCGATCTCCTGTATGATACGGGCCACCTTCACAATATCCTTTGCGATCAAAACGCCGGCAAACCATACACACAGGGAAATCAGCACGAGCAGCACGGCGCACATGATCAGTAATACAAAGGAGAGCTGATTTACCGGGGCAAACGACTCATCCCGGTCTGTCAGTACCATAAGCACCCATTCCCTGTCCGGCATATATTCATAAACCGCGAGCTTATCATTTCCATTTTCTTTATACTCGTACACATCTCCGGTCTTTCCGCTCTTTGCCAGCTCCATCGCTTCCGATATGCTCTTTTCTTCCACCGGGCCGCCGACCTTTTCCTCGTCCCCGCAGAAGATATACGTATTTTTCGCCGCGTCTAACAGTAAATAATCCTTTTTGTTTCCTGAATCCCCAGATAGGTTATCCAGCGTAGTTTTCAAGTCATCCGAATAAATAGCGCTCCCCACGTAACCGAGAGGCTTATCGCCGTCATAGATGGGATAATACATGGAGACAACCTGTTTTCCCGTGGACGGAGATGCTATGATCCCCGTATTCCACACAGCTTTTTCTTTGAACACCGATTCCCGGAGAGCCTTCAGCCCGTCTCCCTCGCGGAGGACTTTTCCGATCGGGCCTTCCACAAAAGAAGCCAATACTTTGGAGTCATAATCACCCAGATAAATATTTTCCAGATTCTTATTCTCCCCGCCATAGCTCTTCGTGTAACTCTGCGCGTTTGCGATCACATTCGCGTCGTTTGGTTTCAGGAGGGCCTCTCGCAATACGCCTGACTGCGCGTAACCTACCAGATAGGATTCCGTCGAAGCAATGTATTGCTCAATGATCTGGGACCGCGTCCGGATCGCGTCGTTCATCTCTTCTACAATCTGATCTTCCATCACCGAAGATACGTTCATATCTGTGCTTTTCCAAACAAGGATTAACCCTACCGTTAAGATAGTAATTACAATAATACTTATTTTAGTTGCCAATTTGAAATTTTTCATTCTGTGTCCTCCTTACTTTCTCCGTTGTATAACATGTGCTCTACTTGAACATATCCACGATATCTTTGATCGCCTCCACATTCGACTGGTTCAGATCCGCGATTTTTATAATAGAATCCGCCGTTTTCGTCGTCAGATCATTTTTGACGATGATATCGTCCACTCCCTGTTCGTTATCATTGGAAGCCATCTTGACATTATTGATCTGATCCCGGATATTCGTCGCACTCTCCGAAAATACAGACGTTTTGCTATTTATGCTGTGAATGACTTCCTGAATATCGTTCACCACCGCTTCATACTGACTCGCCATAGCCGCAAACTCCTCAAATTTACCTGACACGTCTGTTTCCATAAACGCGATGATATCCTCAAAACACTCCTGCACGCTTTCGATACTCTTATTCGCGTCTTTGCAGAGCGCCTGGATCTGATTGACCGTCTCAGAGGAATTCTCCGCCAGACTTCCAATCTCCCCTGCAACGACGGCAAATCCTTTTCCGGCCTCCCCTGCCCTTGCCGCCTCAATGGAAGCGTTCAAAGAGAGCAGATTCGTCTGGCTCGTAATATCCAGGATCTGGGTCGCCATCTCGTTGATCTTCACAAGGGACTGGAGATTCTGCATCGCCTCCTCGATGTTCCTCTTCGTTTCCTCCACTTTTTTCGTATTGTTCTCAAGCGTCTCAGCCGCTGTTTTGCTCATCGTGTTTGCCGTCTGGATCAGTGTCTCACTCTTCTCACTTCCGTCCTGGGCGCGGTCCGTAATATCGCCCACGATATCATGGATCTTCTCAACCTCACCCGTAACCACTTCGATCGAAGAGTTCGTGTTCAGGATGCTGGCCGACAATTCCTCCGTCGTCGCCGAATTGTCTTCCACACTCCCCATCAGATCCTTCGAAGCCGTCCGCATCGTCTCGGAACTACCCACTAAAGATTCAGAACAATCATTCAATGTATGTAACATCTTGCGGAACGTAACCGTAAGAGAATCCACCGCCGTAGCCAGTTTACCGACCTCGCTTTTGCGCCCGATATAACTTTGTATCATCTGATCTTCGCTCAGGTCGAGGTTCTCGATCTTCTCAATCTTCTGGATCACTTTTTTGAGCGGTTTCAAATTAATGTTGATCATCACCCATGACATGATCGTGATCAAAAGAAACGCAAGGCCGCAGACGATACCTAAAACAAGACGGCTCTTGTATACGGGCTGGTACAGTTCTGCCTTGTCATTTCGGATCACGAGCGCCCACGCCCTCTCCGGAATTGATTTAAAGACCGAAAAATATTGTACGCCGTCTTCACCGGTATATGTAACCTGCCCTGTTTCTTTCCCGCCATCGATCATGGAAATGACGTCAAGAATCGTCGTGTCCTGGATCTCGGTCAGGATCAGGTCGGCGTTATCGTCAAAAATGTACTGTTTTTTCCCCACATTGATCAGCGAATAGGTCGTATTTTCAATGCCATGCGTGGAGACGGCATCCAGCTGCTGGGAAAGACCGTCCGTCTTTATCGCTCCTCCGACAAACCCGAGAGGCGTATCCCCGTCATAAATCGGAACATACATGGATATGATGAGCTGCCCAGATGCCGGCGACTTCAGGATACCGGTATTAAATACACCGCCCTTTGCTTCTGTCAGATTTTCGTGAAGCTGCTTGAGCGAATCCCCCTCTCGCAGCACCAACCCTACCGCGGACGTGTTAGAATGGGTCAGTGTCTCGGTTGCCCAGCTGCACACATATAACCCCTCCCAGCCTTCAAGCGCCGCAAAATACTGCGAATTATAAGCCTGTAACGCCTCCCTCTTCTGGCTATTTCCTGTATCACGTAAAAATTCTAAAATACCTTGTTCTTTTGAAAAAGACACGAGCTGACTCTCCGCATTCCGTATATACTCATCAATCAGCTTCGTTTTTGCATCCAGGGATGTCTGCATATTGTTTTCCACATCATTGATAAGTACCGATGTGATATTGCTGTTAGAAATATAAAACACCACCCCCATCGAAACCGCTGAAACAACGGCAACAATCGATGCGATCACTAACCCCATTTTCCAGTTTTTCAACATACTTCCTCCTGTCTAAAGCAGCTCGCCTGCTCTTGTGCGCCGGTAACTGACCTACCATTTCCATTTCAATATAATTTTAACACAATATCAACTCTATAACAAGAACTTTTCATGATAAACCACTTTTTCCACAGAGATCGATCACCGAAATTTCCGGCACATTAAAAAAACGCAGCCGGATATGGTGAGTGCCGAGGCCGCGGGAAAGGATCATCGTTCCATTCCGTTCCCGAAACTTACCGGCATCGTATTTCGGAAACAGGCAGAGAGAAGGTGCTATCACGCCGCCGGCCCACGGCAGTCTGGCAATTCCGCCGTGGACATGCCCCGAAAGTACCAGATCCGCTCCCCACTCGCAATAGGTCTGGAAATATTCAGGATTGTGCGCCAAAAGGATATGGAATGAGTCTTTGTCCGGCGTGCCGAGCTGATCATCCAGTTCTTTTACGATCAGCGCTCTCTTCTGCCAGCACTTGTGATAATACCATTCGCCAGCACTCCATCCATAAATGACGATTTGTTTTTTAGAAACAAAAAAACGGGCATGTTCATTGTCGAGTACAAACACCCCCGCTTTTTTCAGCTCGGAACAAAAGTCCCTGTACTGTTTCATCCGAATCTCATGGTTTCCCATCGCGTAGTACACTGGGCAGAGACGGGCGATCTCCCTGCACAGGGCAATACATGCCGACGATCCCCTGCCGTCTTTCACGGTCATATCGCCCGCGATACAGATCATATCCGGGCACAGGTTCTCGATTTTTCGGATCAGGCGCTCATTGTCCCTGCCAAATACCGTTCCATGAAGATCCGCAAGCATCACGATCCGAACCTTTCGTTCCTGCTCCAAACCGGAGACCGGAACTGTGTAATGCTCCGCCCGGAAAAAGAAATTGGAACAATAGCCATAGATAAGCAGTCCGGCGAACAGCACGGCGCACACAACTATCATGGACATAAGGAAATCACTCCTCCTCGTCTTCCTGCTCGGCAAAGGCGATATTCGTACCGTGATCCGCGACACGCTCCAGATTACTGAGCAGGTCGGAGAAGATCATAGCGGCATGCGGTTCGCACTTATGATTTGCCAAACGGTTGATATGTTTCTTCTGAAGCTTCTTTTCCATCTTATCAATCTCGTTTTCCAGCTTCTGTATGTCTTCTGCGTGGGTATCGTCCCCCGTCACAAACATATTGATGGAATATGTAAGGAGCTGCGTGACCTTTTCGAACATCTGGCGCAGTTCATTCTGCGCTTTTTTCGAAAATTTCAGGTCCGCTGACATAACGGTTTTCGCGAAGTCAGCTATATTTTCCGCATGGTCTCCGATCCGCTCCATGTCATTTACGACATGAAACATCGCCCCCAGCTGTTTGCGGTCCTGGATCGGAAGCGATAACTGGTTGATCTTCACCAGATAGTTTGATATTTCCGTATTCAGGTAATCTATGACATTTTCTTTTTTGTAAACATCCTCGAGTGCTTCCTCATCCCGTTCCAACAGAGCTTCCATCGCACGGTTCAGGTTATGGACAGCCATTTTCCCCATGCGCTCTGCCTCGCTCACTGCCTGCGGGAGCGCTGTCGTCAGATTGAAGATCGCATGTTTTCCAATGAACTTGAGTTCCATACCATGAACTTCCTCATCCTCGCCCGGTATGATCAGATAGGAAAGCCGGATCAGGAACTTGCTGAGCGGGAACAGAACGATCACCTGGAACACTTTGATGATCGTATTGATATTTGCCACATCCCGGCCGGCGCGCAGACCGATATCCGCCGTCGACGCAGACAGCGCATGTATCGCTGACATGATCAGTTCCCCGCAGACCGCGAGAAGTACCATGACGATCACAAGTCCGATCACATTAAAGGAAACATGGATCATCGCCGCACGCTTCGCGTCTTTCGTTCCGCTTAAGCTCGCCAGTACCGCCGAACCGCAGGCACCGATGTTGCATCCCATAATGACATAATAACAGATGTTCAGATCCATAAGCCCCGACGAGGCCAGCACGATCAGTATGCCGACAGACGCGGACGCGCTCTGCAGGATCGACGTCGCGAGGAACCCGATCAGCACGGCGATAAACGGGTTGGTCAGACTGCTGAATAAATGCTTGATCGCTTCGACCTCATTGAGTTTGTCCACCGATGAAGAAAGCGTGGACATTCCAAAAAACAGCACGCCGAAACCGAGCAGAACTTCTCCGATCCGCCGGATCATCGGTTTTTTTATAAACATGACCATAACAACACCGACAATGATAAAAAGCGGCGCCACCGCGTCCAGCTTAAAAGATACGAGCTGGCCGGTTACGGTCGTACCGATATTGGCCCCCATGATGACGCCCACCGACTGGGAAAGGTTCATCAGGCCGCTGTTTACAAAACTGACAACGAGCACAGTCGTAGCATTGGACGACTGGATGATACCGGTAAACACAATACCGAGCAGAAGTCCCATAAATGGATTCGTCGTTAATTTCTCAAGAATCGTACGCATCTTTCCGCCGGCGACCTTCTGCAGGCCGTCGCTCATCAGCTGCATGCCATATAAAAACAAACCAACCCCTGCCATGATCTGCAATGCCAATTCCATAGTATTCTCCATTTCTGCGCCGCTATGCGCTCTTTTTTCTACTGTACGCCCCGTGTTCTAAAATACGCTGCACATCGTTCCTTATCCGTCTTCATCTGCTCACGCAGCGCGTCTAAGCCAGAAAACTTCTGTTCCCTGCGCAAAAACGCATACAGTTCCACACAGAGTTTTGTACCGTACAGATCGGAGTCAAACTCAAAAATGTGAGTTTCCACTCCCGCCGCGTTCTCTCCGGGAATCGTCGGCTTTCTTCCTATATTCGTAACACTGTCATAAACACCATATTTTGTCCGCACCCGGGAGGCATACACCCCAAAGGGCGGAAGTATTTTTCCCGGCGGAGGGATCTGGTTCGCCGTCGGCATATCCAGCATGGCTCTGGCGATCTGATTCCCGTGGCACACCGTTTCGTAAATAAAATACGGCTGGCCTAGCAGTTCCCCCGCCTTCTCGATCTCTCCGTCCCCTAACAGCTTTCGTATGCGGGTACTGCTCACCGGCTCGCCATACATCTCTTTCTTTGGAAAGACGTGCAGGGTAAACCCGTCCCGCTCACTGCGGCCGCGGAGGAAATTTACGTCCCCGCTCCGCCCAAATCCAAAACGGAAGTCTTCTCCGACAGAAATCACGTCAGCGCCGCACTGCCCCCGTAGCACCTGATCTAAAAATTCTCCCGGTGACATATGCGAAAGCCTGTCATCAAACGGACAGTTAATATACACATCGATCCCGAGTTTTTCTGCCAGAAACCGCTTTTCCTGCTCACTGTAGATCGAACCGGTATCCGGGAACGAAAACGTAAACAGGACTTTCTGTTTGTTTTCATACTGACGGATACTGTCGATCAGCACGCGGTGCCCACAGTGCAAACCGTCAAATTTCCCGATACATATCGCCGTATGTTCCAGCCGGTATGGCATCTTTTCCAATACGATCATATCCATTCCTCTTTTCCGCGCCGCAACGTAATCGTGTCATGACTGGCCGGCAGCATGGTAAAACATCTTCACATTTGTAAAGATACGCTGTTTCCCGTCATATCGGTACAGCGCATAAAACGTGCGGTCTGGTCCGTACATCCGTACGGTCTCCCCGTGCGCCGCGCCGCCTTCCTCCCCGCACCACTCCTGCCGCAGGGCATTTCCGTTCTGAAGATAACGGAGTCCCGACTGCGATACGGTGATTTCGGGATAATCATGAAAAATGGCATCAATCGGCAGCAAGGCTTCATAAAGTGTCCCACCCTTCACCTTTTGTTCGATCTCCGATAACGTCAACGCCTCCTCGAGCGAAAAGATGCCCGACCTCGTGCGCACGAGGGAAGCCATCGCCGCGCCGCAGCCCAGACGTTCGCCGATATCGTGGCAAAGGGTACGGATGTATGTTCCTTTGGAACAGTGAACTTCCATCATAAAGGTCTGTTCTTCCGGTATATAATCGGAAACGCTGCACGAATATACTGTGATCTTACGTTTTTTCCGCTCGACCTCGAGTCCCTGCCTCGCCAGCTCATACAATCGTTTTCCGTTCACCTTCACCGCCGAATACATCGGAGGCGTCTGCCAGTTCTCACCGACAAATGCGGATACGGCTTCGGTCAGTTCCTCTTTCGTTACCCGGACCGGATGTTCTTCTAGCACCCGCCCCGTCAGATCCTGGGTATCCGTCACGACACCGAGCCGGACACGGGCCACATACGTTTTAGAGCGGTCCGTCAAATATTCGCATACTTTCGTCGCCTTTCCGAGACATACCGGCAACACCCCGGTCGCGTCCGGATCGAGTGTACCGGTATGGCCGATTTTTTTCTGCTTTAAGATCCCGCGGAGTTTGGCCACCACGTCATGCGAGGTAAACCCCTTTTCCTTGTGGACATTCAGGATCCCATCGATCGTTTCCCTCATTCCTGCGCACCACCGCTTCTTAACTGCTTCTCAATGTGTTCCGTCAGATTGTTGATGACGTCAAACGGAGAGCCTTTCATTTCACAGCCGGCCGCGCGGATATGTCCGCCTCCTCCAAAAAAGGTGGCAATCCGGCTCACATCTACCACTTGGTTTGAACGCATGCTCACCTTGTAATCCGCCGCGTCCCTCTCGGTGATGACGATGGCTACTTCTACTCCTTCGGTCGTCCGCAGTTCATCGATGACCCCGGATAGATCCGAGGGCTTCGCCCCGTAAAAATCCATGATCCGTTTCGGGACAACGCAGAAGATGCAGCGGCCGTCCATGATCCGCACACTCTCTAGCAGGCACCGGCCCATGATCTGGAGCTGCTTATATGTCTTCTGGTAGAAGCTCTCATCGATGATCTTTCCAAACGGGATCCCTTTTTCCATCAATTGTCCCGTCAACTCCATCGTCCGTTTTCCGGTATTCGAATGCTTAAACACGCCCGTATCGTGAACGATCCCGGTGTAGAGCGCCTCGGCCGTAAAAGTCCCGATCTTATCCATTTCCATCATGCTGCACAAAACTTCACTCGTAGAACTTGCCGATGCTTCCACATGGTTTACATCGGCAAACTCTTCATTACTGATATGATGATCGATATTCAGTGTCCTCTCCGCCCTGCGAAATACCTCCTGCGCGTCACCAAACCGGTCTGTGGCACCGCAGTCGAGAGAAATAAACAGGTCATATGTATCCGCCTTTGGCCGGAATGCCTCGTCCTTTTTCAAATAGGAAAACGCCTCTGGCACTTCTTCCAAATAAACGGTTACCTGTTTTTCCGGATAACAGTCAGACAGATAAGAGTAAAGTCCCATACAGGAGCCGACACAGTCGCCGTCGGGCCGGATATGCCCGCAAATGGCAATTGTCTCTGCCTTTGATATTTCCCGCAGCAAAACGTTCATCGTATCCCTCCTACCTTTTATGATTGACCTCGTCAATCCTCTTTGACATGTTTACGCCATACTCGATCGAGTGATCCAAAACAAAAGTAAGTTCCGGCGTATTTCTGAGATTCATTCTCTTTGCTAACTGTACCCTGGCGAATGAAGCGCTCTTTTTCAGCCCTTCCATCGTCTTTTCCTTCTCCTCCTCACTCCCAAATACACTAATGAATATTTTCGCATACTTCAGATCCGGTGTAACCTCGACCCCCATCACCGATGTCATCGGATGCACTCTCGGATCTTTTATTTCTTCCGCGATGATCCGGCTCATCTCCCGCTGGACCTCACTGTTGATACGAATATTTTTTACGCTGTTCTTTTTCATGATTTCCCCCATTCTGCCACAGCTGTCTTTTCTCCGTCCGACTGGCCCCTTTGCTGCAGCTTGGTTACGCATCACTATTTATCAGGTACGAGGCACTTCTACCATCACGTAGCACTCTACCCTGTCCTCTTCCTGAATGTCATTAAAGTTTTCAAATACAAGACCGCACTCATAGCCTGCGGCAACGTCCTTCACATCGTCCTTGAACCTCTTAAGAGAAGCCAGGTTGCCCTCAAAAATAAGTTCCTCTCCGCGGGAAACGCGGCATTTGCAGCCCCGCTCCACCTTGCCGTCCAGCACGTAGGACCCGGCGATCGTTCCGACTCCGGACGCCTTAAATGTCTGGCGCACCTCGACGTGGCCGATCACTTTCTCCTCGTAGATCGGCTCCAGCATTCCTTTGAGCGCGTGCTCGATATCCTCGATCGCGTCATAAATGACACGGTACAGGCGGACGTCCACATTCTCGCGGTCAGCGATCTCCTTCGCCGTATTGTCCGGCCGGATGTTAAAGCCGATGATGATCGCGTTCGACGCGCTCGCCAGCGACACGTCGGATTCATTGATGGCGCCGACACCGCCGTGGATGACGCGCACGGCAACTTCCTCATTGCTCAGCTTGAGCAGGCTCTGTTTTACGGCCTCTACCGAACCCTGGACATCGGCTTTGATGATCAGGTTCAGATCCTTGACGTTTCCTGCCTGGATCTGGTTAAACAGGCCGTCGAGCGAAAGCTTCTTCGCTTTCGTCTCCTCCAATAGTTTATCCTTACCCTGGTCAATGTATGCCTGGGAAATCTGTTTTGCTTCCTTATCACTCTCTGTCGCCACGACGATCTCACCGGCATCTGGAGCACCGTTCAGACCGAGGATTTCTACAGGAGTAGACGGTTTTGCCGCCTTCACCCGCTCGCCGTGGTGATCAATCATAGCCCGGACTTTTCCGTGCGCCGTACCGATGGCAACGTGGTCGCCGATTCGGAGCACACCTTTTTGTACGAGAACGGTGGCAACCGGTCCGCGTCCCTTATCCAAACGGGCCTCGATCACGATACCCCTCGCCTTGCGGTCCGGATTCGCTTTCAGTTCCATCACCTCTGCCGTGAGGACGATCATCTCCAGCAACTGGTCAATACCCTCTTTCGTGTGGGCCGATACCGGCACGAAGATCGTGCTTCCGCCCCAGTCCTCTGGAATGAGTTCGTATTCTGCCAGTTCCTGCTTTACCCGCTCGATATTGGCGCCTGCCTTGTCGATCTTATTGATCGCTACGATGATTTCGACACCGGCTGCCTTCGCGTGGTTGATTGCCTCGACAGTCTGCGGCATCACGCCGTCGTCCGCCGCCACGACAAGGATTGCGATATCGGTAGACTGCGCGCCCCGCATACGCATGGAAGTAAATGCCTCATGTCCTGGCGTATCGAGAAACGTGATCTTTTCTCCCTTGCTCTCCACGACATAGGCGCCGATATGCTGAGTGATCCCGCCGGCCTCGTGGGAGGTGACATCTTCTTCGCGGATCGCGTCCAAAAGAGACGTCTTTCCGTGGTCTACGTGTCCCATGACGCACACGACAGGCGGACGTTTCTTCATCTTCTCTTCCGGCTCTTCTTCCTCTTTCAGAAGTTCCGCTACCATATCCACTTTTTCTTCCATCTCCGCGATGATATCAAATTCCAGAGCGATCTCTTCTGCCTCTTCAAATGTAATATCCTGATTGAGCGATACGACCTGCCCCTGAAGGAACAATTTCTTTACGAGCGCCGATGCCGGCATCTTCATGCGTTCCGCCAGTTCGCGGATCGTCAGGCTTTCTGGGATCGTGATCTGCTTGATCGTCTCTTCCGGCTCTTTTGCCACCGGTTCCGGTTTGATGAACGCGCCTTTGCGGTTCGGATCTTTTTTGTTCCGTATACGGTTCATTTCCTCTTTACTGGACTTTTTGTATGTTCCCTTTTCCGGCGCCTTTTTATTCCTCTTGCGGGAATTCTTCTGCTCCTGTTTGATCCCGTCAAAACCGCTCTGCGCCTTTTCAAACCTCTCAAACACCCGCTCACCGCCGCGGTTATTATTCTGCCTTCTGCCAGGTGCACCTGTACGTGCACCTTGTGCACCTGTACGCCCACCTTGTGCACCTGTACGCCCACCTTGTGAGCCTCCGCGCATCCCCTGCGCGCCGCCACGGGTTCCGCCTCCCTGGCCATTTCCCTGACCGCGGCGGTCATTTCTGCGGTCTCCTGCCCCCTGGTTTCTCCGGTCTCCACCGTTTTCATTTCCGCGTGTCCCGTTATTCCTCGTTCCATTATTCCCGCGGCCGCCCGCTCCCTGATTCCGGCGGTCGTTTCTGCGATCTTTGCTTCCCTGATTCCTTCGGTCTCCGCCCTGGTTTCTGCGCTCACCACCACCGTTTGGCTGGTTTCTACGCCCGCCGTTATTTTCCTCCGACGACTTCGGGCCATTGCCGCGGCGTTCTCCCCGATCTGTATGATTCGGATTGGAGACATTTCCCTGCGAAGAATTTCTCTCATCGCGCTGCTCTTTTTCGGCTGCGGGTTTCTTCGTCTCTTCCGGCTTTTGTGTTTTCGGCTCTTCCACCATCTGTTTCTTCGACTCCTCTGTCATTTGCTCTTTCAGTCCTTCCTGCATGTTCGTTTCCTTCTTCTCCTGTGTATGCGTTCCGGACTCTTCCGATCTATGCGAATTCGGCTCCTCCGACATTTGCCGTATTGGCTTCTCTGTCTCTTTTCCCGGCTTTTCTGCCGTTTCCTGAGACGCCGCCGGCACGCTGGCCTGCGGCCCGTCTGACTGTTTCACCACTTGTTCAGATGAAACCGTTTTCTCTGGTCTTTGCTCCGGCGCCGTCTTACTCTTCTCCTGTTTCGCGGAAGGCTTTTTATTATTAAAAGTTTTCAACAAAAACGCGATTGCATCATCTTCAATGTTGCTATTGGCACCTTTAACATCAAAACCGTTATCATTCAAAAGTTTCACCAGATCCCCGCTTTTGATTTTTTTATCTTTTGATTGTAAACTTCTCGCTATTTCAAATATCCTCATTTTTGCCATACTACATTTCCTCCAAATCTAAATTTTTACTAATGGATGATGCAAATCCCTGATCCAAAACGGCTAGGGAAGCCCGAAATTCTTTCCCGATCGCATTTCCAAGTATCTCTTTTTCCCCAAATACCGCCATAGGAACCCGGTAATAACTGCATGAATTCCGAAATTTTTTCTTCGTATTGTCAGAGGCATCCTCTGCAACGATGACAAGCTTCGCCGTTCCCGAACGGATCGCCTTCTCCGTCATAAATTCGCCGCTGGCTACATTTCCTGACTTCATCGCCAGTCCCAGTGTTCCAAATGTCTTCCTGTCTTGAATCATTCACTCAACTGCCTTTCCAGATCATCGTATATTTCATCTTTGATATTTATTTTAAACGCCCGGTCAAGTCCGTGGTTTTTCCGCGCCTTTTGAAGACATTCCAATCGATCGCACAAATAAGCTCCTCTTCCATTTGCCTTCCCTGTTCGGTCCACATCGACCGACACCGACCTGCTCTCTTTGTCATCACATCCCACAATGTCTTCGGATCTCACGATGCGGATTAGTTCCGTTTTCGGCCTGCTCTCCCGACATCCGACACACTGCCGCATTGGAATTTTCTTTTTTACCACAAAAACCACTCCTAACTTCCAGACGAAATCTTTTAACTATCCAAACTCTGCGTTTCACTCTTTATATCGATCTTATAACCGGTCAGCCTGGCCGCAAGCCTGGCATTTTGTCCCTCCTTGCCGATGGCTAGCGAAAGCTGGTAGTCCGGTACGATAACAACGGCCGTCTTTTCCTCTGGATCCACGGTAACTGACAGCACTCTCGACGGACTGAGCGCATGCTCGATAAAAATAGCCGGATTTTCGTTCCATTCCACAATATCGATCTTCTCCCCGCGAAGTTCATCGACTACCATATTCACGCGCGCCCCATTCACACCGACACAGGCGCCGACCGGATCGACATCGGGATTGTTGCTGTACACCGCTATCTTCGAACGGGAACCGGCTTCCCTCGAAACATTTTTGATCTCCACGACACCGCTCTGTACTTCCGCCACTTCCGCTTCAAACAGACGTTTCACCAGCTCCGGATGGGTACGGCTCACGGTAATCCGCGGCCCTCTCGTCGTATCTCTCACTTCGGTCACATACAGTTTTATTTTCTCATGGGACTGGAACCTTTCGGTCTTCACCTGCTCTGCTTCGGTAAGTACCGTATCGATCTTTCCGATATTGATCGTATAGTTTCCGCCGTTATATCGCTGTACCGTCCCGGTTATGATATCCCGTTCCTTCATATAATACTGGTCAAACAGAACCTTTCTCTCCTCTTCGCGTATTTTCTGGACCACTACCTGTTTTGCTTTTTGCGCCGAAATACGTCCGAAATTTTTCGGTGTCACCTCGATGCTCACATTCGCGCCGAGCTCTGTTTCCCCATACTTTGCCTGCGCTTCCACGATAGAAATCTGAAGCGTCTCATCTTCGACCTCTTCCACTACTTCTTTATCCTGATATACATGGAATTCCCCGGTGTTTTCGTCCAGGGTGACGCGGACGTTATCCGATTTTCCGAACTGGTCTTTGCACGCCGCCAGCAGGGAATTCTGTATCGCCTCGATCAAAATGTCTTTGCTGATATCTTTTTCTTTTTCAATCGCCTTTAATGCCTCAATCAATTCCGGATTACCGTTCGTTGTCGTTTTATTATTTTTCGCCTTCATTGTTAGCCTCCATTCACGCACGCCATTTCACTTCATTTCCAGAGTATCCCCGCCATCAAAGGCTAGAACACTTCACATGTTTGCTCTTAAAAATCAATCGACTTGCGAATACATGCAATATTTTTTATTTCTATTTCCAGAGTATCCTCGCCATCAAAGGCAAGAACGATCGTTCCGCCGTTTACGGTCTGTTCTGACGGCGCCTCATATTCTTTTAATATACCGATAAATTCCTTGTCGGAATACGTCGTTCCATCCTGCTCCCATTCCACAGGCGCATATAATTTTACCTCGACATCATTGCCCAGGTTTCTTATGTAATCTTTCGGTTTTTTAAACGGCCGGAGAAGTCCCGGAGAACTCACTTCCAAAACGTAGGATTCCTCGATAAAATCTTCCTGATCCATCCGATCCCCCAGCGCGTGATTTACAAGCGTGAGATCATCGATCGTAATTCCGCCCTCTTTGTCGATATATGCCCGAAGATGCCAGCTTCCTGCCTCTTTTACAAATTCCACGTCTATGAGTTCAAAATGGTGTTCCTCCAAAATAGGAAGGATCAATTGCTCCGTACGCTTCTCGTATTCCTGATGTTTACTCAAAAAGCAACCCTCTTTTCTTGTAACCTAAAAACAATGAGTGGACTTGCGTCCACTCATTTTACCCATCAACAACATTTTCAGTGTATCATAGTTAAAATCAAATTGCAATACTTTTTTGCAATTTTTGCAAACGATTTTTGCAAACGATTTTTGCAAACGATCCAAACGTTTTTCTATTTACAGCTGTTTTCGCAAGCCTTTTCACGCCAGCCATCACTCCGCGCCGCCCGACAACGTATACAGGCTGTAATAGGTCCCGCGTTTTTCCATGAGTTCCCGGTGCGTCCCCTGTTCCGCGATCCCTTCCTCCGTCAGTACGAGGATGCGTTTCGCGTTCCGTATCGTGGAAAGCCGGTGGGCGATCACAAACGTCGTCCGGTTTTTCGCCAGCTGTTCTAATGACCCCTGTACGACCTTTTCACTCTCATTGTCGAGCGCCGACGTCGCTTCATCAAAGATGAGGATCGGCGGATTTTTCAGGAAAACGCGCGCGATCGAAAGCCGCTGCTTCTGCCCGCCGGACAGTTTCACGCCCCGCTGGCCGATATTCGTCTCATATCCTTCCGGAAGGTTCATGATAAATTCATGCGCATTCGCGTTTTTGGCGGCCTCTATGATCTCCTCCCTCGTCGCGTCCGGCCTCCCGTAGCGGATATTATCAATGACCGTTCCCGCAAACAGGTACACATCCTGCTGGACGACGCCGATGTTCTGGCGCAGGCTTTTCAGAGAATACTCCCGGATATCCACATCATCCACATAGATGGCTCCGAACGTCACTTCATAAAATCTCGGGATCAGGCTGCAAAGCGTCGTCTTGCCGGCACCCGAGGAACCGACTAACGCCACGTACTCCCCGGCCTGCACATGCAGGCTTACATGGCTCAGCACCTTTTCCTGATCCTCTTCATAGCGGAAACCGACATCATCGAAACGGATATCCCCTTTGATGTTTTCTGCCTGAACCGGATGAACGGACTCTTTGATCTCCGGCTCGACGGCCAGCATCTCGCGGAACCTCTCATAACCTGAAATCCCATTTTGGAACTGCTCGGTAAAGTTGATCAGTTTCTGCACCGGTTCGGTAAAATTGTTCACATAGAGTAAAAACGTGATCAGATCCGGGGCATTCAGGCTTCCATCCGTCAGAAATACCGCGCCGACGATGACGACGAGAACGGTGATCATCGTAATAAACGCATTGAGCCCGGCGTGGTACTGCCCCATATAAAAGTAACTGTTCTTTTTGCTGTCGAGAAATCCTTTGTTCCCGACCGCGAATTTTCTCTGTTCCTCTTCTTCATTGGCAAACGATTTTACAACGCGGATGCCCGAGAGGTTATCCTCGATGCCGGCGTTGATCTCCGCGATCTTTTCACGGTTTTTCTTAAACGCCCGCTTCATTTTCTTATTCAGCACATACGCGTAAATGAACATGACCGGTATGAGCAGGAACGCGGCTAACGCCAGCCTCGGGTTCACCCAGACTAAGATCGCCAGCGTTCCGATGAATTTGATAAAGGAGATCACGACGTCTTCCGGCCCGTGGTGCAGAAGTTCCGTTATGTCAAACAGATCGCTCGTGATCCTGGACATGAGCTGCCCGACCTTCTGGTTATCATAAAAAGAAAAAGAAAGTTTTTGATAGTGTTCAAAAATTTCCTTCCTCATGTTGTACTCGATCTTCGCGCCCATTACATGGCCGTAATTGCCGATAAAATAATTGCTGCCGCACTGGATCAGCACGAGAAGCGTCATGACCGCCCCCAGCACGAGTATCGTGGAAAGGATCTGGTCTTTCGGCATATAAACGACCGTCCCGGTTATATAGCGGACGATCAGCGGGATCACGAGCGTCGTCGCGGCTCCCAGAAAGGCAAAAAACATGTCGGCCGCAAAGATACCTTTGAACGGCTTATAGTAACTGAGAAATTCGTTCCATTTAAAATACTTTTTTTCTTCCATCTCTTCCTCATTTCTATTTTCATTTCTCTCTGCAAAAAACCTCGGGAACTGATATACGTTCCCGAGGTTATCATTCATAGTCCGTAGGGGAATCGAACCCCTGTTTCTGCCGTGAGAGGGCAGCGTCTTAGCCGCTTGACCAACGGACCATTTCACATCACAAAAACTATGATATATCATGTTTGTCTATTTGTCAAGAAAAATTTTTAATTTTGTATTATTTTTTGTTTTTTAAACGGAAATCACCCCGCCAGGGATTGTCCTACACGCTCAGGACAACGCAGACGGAACAGACTCCATTTTCCACCCTGTAATCCAGATTACCTCTATACTTCTGGCAGACGGCAGCAATACTGGATATGCCGATGCTCCTGCGGACGGGAAGTCCATCTGCGATCTCGAGATCCTGCGGACAGGTATTATCACAGACAATGACAAGCCTGTCATGTTGCAGACGGATTTGTGTTTCGATATATGAGGTCTCTTTCCCGCACTTCTGACAGCCGTGCAGGGCATTTTCCAGCAGATTTCCCAAAAGGGCGATCAGATCGATATCCCTTACTGCCAGCTTTTCCGGAACAGTACACCTGACAGAAAATTGGATGCCGCTTTCCCCCGCCTTGCCTGCATAAGCGGAAAGGATCATATTTACCGTACTGTTTACGGAATACCGTTTTACTTCCGCTTCCGAACCCTCAACGCTGTATTCCCTGACATAAGAAAGAATGCCGGAAACATCGTCGTTTTTTGCATATTCCGCGATCATGTTCAGGTGATGTCTCATATCGTGGCGGAATCTGCGGTGCGTTTCCTCCGCGCCCTGCAGGGTAGACAGCTGAGCGGAAAGATATTCCGCATTCTGCCGGATCAACGCTGCCTCCGCATCCTTTTCCATATAACTGATATTGCTGAATACAACGCCGTATACCGCGCACATCAGGAAACTGACTGTGACAAACATGATAAACAGGGGCAGTTCCGGCAGCACACCAAGCCGTTCCAAAATACTGAATGTAGCCTGTAACAGATAAAACATCAGGGAAATCAGCACCAGCTTCCACCATCTGCCCTTTCCGATATCCGCGAGGGAGCGTATGACCGGCGCCGCATATTTTTTATATAGTATCAGGATCAAAAGGAGCGCCGCCGTTCGCAGCACATTCACCACATAATATCCCACCGGCGCGGACAGTTTTGGAAAAAACTGTTCCACCATCAACTTCACGCTGTTATCCAACACGGAAAACAGACCGAAATAGGTGAGAAATAAAAAACACTTTTTCGAAAAGCATT
>CAJTTQ010000001.1:0-110059 GCA_910579145.1 uncultured Eubacterium sp. | reverse complement strand
ACGAGACAGAAAAACGAAAACAGGCATACAGCGATCAACAGATAAGTGCGTATCGCACTGATCCCTCCTGCCACATAGGCGTACCCGCCCATGCAGATAAAACCAACTATATACAGGCAGCTGCAGAGTACAAATTTTCTTTTTGTATACCTGCGCTCCAGCATATGGTAAATGACGATCACGTGGCACAACGACGTGAGGAATAACCCCGGTACCTGATAAGGTATGCTCATGGCAACGCCTCCTAAATCAACTTGCTAATAAACCCGCTGAAACTCATTTTATCACAGAAGAAGGCATGGCGCAACCAGACTTCGCACCTTCTATTTCTCTATGATTTTATCCAGCTCCCGGACGCAGTAACAATACGCCGGTATGAGAAACAGGTCCGCGAGTATCCAGGCCACGGGACTGGCCAGGCATGCCGCTGTAAAACCAAAAACGGGCACGAGACCGAATCCCACAACACTCCGCCCCACCATCTCTGCCACTCCCGCAAAGATCGCCAGCTTGCCAAAACCGAGTCCCTGGATGGAAAAACGGATGATATTTACTAACGCCAGCGGGATAAGGAACAGGCTGTTCCAAAAAAGGAACTCTGACACATTTCGTATGATCTCCACCTCCGCGGCGTCCACAAATAAAAGCGCCAGCTTGTCGCCAAAACCGATGAGAAAACCTGCGGCCAGCACACAGTAAGCCGCGGCCAGATAACTACAATGTACCATCCCCTTTGTGACACGGTCCAGACGGCAGGCACCTACGTTCTGCCCCGCATAAGTCGCCATCGTAGCGCCAAAGGCATCATAGGGACAATAGAAAAACATCGCGATCTTACCGCCGGCCGTCATGGATGCTACAGCCGTAGAACCAAGTCCGTTCACGGCCGTCTGCAAAATAACGCTTCCGATCGCCGTAATAGAATACTGCAGTCCCATAGGAATCCCCATACTGCACAGCCGCCCGACACAGTTCCCCCGCAGTTTCCACTCCCCTTTTCGGATCCGCAGAATGGGATATTTCTTTTTCATGTAAAGCAGGCAAAGCCCTCCTGAAATCGCCTGAGAGAGTACCGTGGCTCCTGCTGCCCCCGCTACTCCCATCTGAAATACTACGATCGCCAGCATATCCAGTCCAATGTTTAACACCGAGGAAATGACCAGAAAAATCAACGGGCTTTTGGAATCTCCCAGGGACCGGATGATGCCCGACAGGAGATTGTAAAGATAAGTCGCCGGAATGCCTAAAAAGATAATGAAAATATACTGATAGGCCCTGTCAAAAATATCGGACGGCGTATCCATCCACATCAGTATATTACGGCAGAGCAGGCAAACCGACAGCGTCATGACAGCGGCAAAGATGATGGAAAGCCAGACACTATTTGCCACAAAACGCCGCAGCATTTTTTCATCCTTTGCCCCGAATCGCTGGGCAACCGGGATAGCAAAGCCATTACAGACTCCCATGCAAAAACCGATGATCATAAAATTGATCGAACCGGTAGCGCCCACGGCGGCCAGAGACTTCGCGCCCAAAAACTTTCCCACGATGATCATATCCATTAAGCTGTAAAACTGCTGAAACAGCATACCGAAAAATAATGGTATGGCAAAGCCCAGAATCAAGCGGATCGGTGAACCCACGGTCATATCCTTCATTCTGCGGTTTTCCAATGTAGATTCCTCCTTATCTTGTCAAATTATTTCCACACGAAAATCCGAAAAGGAAAAGGCTATCCCCTACTGCGAATAGAGAATAACCCTTGATCCGTTTCCGATTGCGTTCCTTATAACATTACTTATAATTCACGATCTCATCCAAAAGCTTCGGCAGCATCTCATCCATATGCTCATCGTCAAACTGACATGTCCCGACCGCCTTATGGCCGCCGCCTCCATATTTTAACATCAGCTTTCCGACATCGACGTTTGACGTTTTATTTAGAATGCTGTAACCGACTGCTGCCGAACAGCCTTTTCCACCTTTTCCATTGACGATCCATACCGAGATATTCTGCTCAGGATACATGCTGTAGATCATAAAACGGTTGCCGGAATAGATTGGATCGACACCTCTCAGATCGGATATGATCACATTTTTTTCCACTCTCGTATGCGCCTGCACCATTTCCTTAAACTTCTCTGCCTGCTCGAAATACACTTCGATGCGCTCCTTTACATCTGGCAGCGCAAGAATCTCATCCGTCGTCATCGTGCGGCACGCATCAATCAGTTCTTCCATCAATTTATAATTCGGGATACGGAAATTCCGCCATCTGCCGAGTCCGGTACGCGGATCCATGATAAAGCCGACCAATACCCAGCCAGTCGGGTTCTGGATCTCATCCAGCGTAAGATTCGCAGAATCCACCTTGTCAACCGCCTCCATCATATCGTCAAACTGCGGAAATTTTTCCCGTCCGCCATAGTACTCATAGATAATACGGGCACAGGACGGCGTGATCCGGCTCTCCCCTTTATATTTCCCTTCTAACTGATTTCTTTCATGCTCGCTGGAATGGTGGTCAAACCACAATCCGCAGCCTTCCACGAACGGCACATTTGCCAGGCAGTCGTTTTCTGTCACCTCTACAAGTCCGTCCTGTAAGTCTTTTGGATGAGCGAACTTCCAACAGTCAATGATGCCTGCTTCTTTCAATAAAGCGGCACACGCCAGTCCGTCAAAATCCGATCTAGTCACTAATCTCATCTGGTATCCCCTTTCCACATAATAAAAGTTGAAATCCACCCTGTCCGGGTTGTCATAAATCCTAGTGTTATTATACATGATTTTCCACGCCGGCGCAATGATTTTTTCCGAGTTCTTCCTGAAATCTCTGCCTGAAACGAGTACGAAACCGAGATCTGGATTTTACAGAAAATTGCTTGATATTATTCTCCATAGTGTATATAATAGATATAACAAAAACATGGAGGGGATTTTAAATGGCTGTTCCAACTAATATCAAAACACTTCTCACCGGAAATGCTGTAGAATGGGCGAGAATTGAATTTAAGGAAACATGGGATGCGGAGGCTTCTCTGAAAACAATCTGCGCTTTTGCAAATGATATTGACAATTGGGGCGGCGGATATATTGTCATCGGCGTAAAAGAAAAAGACGGACGCCCGGATTCCCTGCCCGGTGTTCGTCCCGAAAAGATCGACCACTACCTGAAAGATATGCTGAACAAATGCAAACGCATTCAGCCAGAATATCTTCCTATCGTGGAAGTTGCAGATTATATGGAGAAAAAATTCATTATCATATGGGCTCCGGGTGGATATCTGCGCCCGTATTCCTCTCCAAAGTCCATGGCTAAAGGCGAGAAAGAACGAGTCTATTATATCCGTAAAATGGCCAGTACCATAACCCCTTCCGAAGAGGAAAACGGGATCTTTACAGTCTTGCAAACAAAGTTCCTTTTGATGACAGGATCAACCATGAAGCGAGCCTGACCGATTTGAATCTCACTTTGATCCAGGCTTATTTGAAAGAAGTAAACAGCTCTTTATACGAAGAATCAAAGAATATGGAATTTATCGAACTGTGCCGTAACATGAATATTGTAAATTCTTTACCGGAGTACACCAAACCGAAAAACGTTGGATTGATGTTCTTTAGCTTGGATCCACAGCGCTTCTTTCCATATGCCCAGATTGATGTTGTGCAGTTTCCAGATGACCTGGGTGGTGATAAGATCATTGAAAAATCTTTTAAAGGCCCGCTTCAGCAACAGCTTCGTGAGGCATTATTATATATTCACAATACCGTTATCACAGAACAGATCATCAAACATCCCGACCGCGCGGAAGCCGACCGTTTTTTCAACTACCCGTATGCAGCGATTGAAGAAAGTCTGTGCAACGCCGTATACCACAAGGGCTATGATGTACGCGAACCGATTGAAGTTCGTGTTTTACCAAATCGGATTGAAATTGTCAGCCATCCTGGCGCAGATCGTTCCATCACAGAGGAAGGATTGCGGACTTACCGTGTATTTAACAGACGTTACCGAAACCGGCGCATCGGTGAATTTCTAAAAGAAATGCATCTGACAGAAGGACGCAATACCGGTTTCCGCAAGATTTTAAATGCGTTGGAACAAAACGGCTCACCCAAACCTATATTTGAAACGGATCCCGAACGGCTGTCATTCTGTACCACGCTTCGGATCCACCCATATTATATTCGTCAGTATGAATACAGAAATGACACTGTAAATGACACTGTAAATGACACTGTAAATAAATATCCCATACTCACTAAAACAGAACAATCCGTTTTATCCTATATCATGAATCATAAGCAGGCAACGATTGATGAGATCACGTCTGTTGTGGGTAAAAGCAAAAGTTCCGTAAACCGGACAATTAAAAGCCTAAAAGCAAAAGGACTTCTAGTCAGGACAGGATCTGCGAAAACCGGCTTCTGGAATGTTAAAAAATGATCATCTTCCCCCTACAGCCGCCGGCGCACATCCCCTCGTTCGGTCACGACCCGGTAACCGGCCTCTTCCACCCGTTTCTCAAGAAGCGCCCTGCACTGGGCGGCCTCTTCTCCCGTACTTATTTTATTTTCATACAGGTCGTACCACTTGCGGACGCCCTCGGGTGATAAGTTCGGCATCACGACATTTGCCCCCGCCTTCAATCCCTTTTCCCTGCCCTCTGGATCGATCGAGCCGAGCGCAGTCGTCGCCGGGATGAGCGCATACGGAAACATCAGGCGCAGTACGGCGATCAGACGGAGCGTCAGTGTAAGCGTACCATTTTCGAACTCCCGGAATGGCGTTTGGGCATGGCTGATATAGGGACCGATCCCGATCATATCGGGCGCAAGCTCCTGTAAAAAACGGAGATCCTTTATGATATGCCCCGTCGTCTGATACGGAGAACCTACCATAAAGCCAGAACCTACCTGAAAACCAATTTCTTTCAGGTCGTACAAACAACGCTTCCGGTTCTCCAAACTCATGCCGGACGGGTGAAGTTTCCGGTAATGCCAGTCATCCGCCGTCTCATGGCGCAGAAGATAGCGGTCCGCCCCGGCCCTGAAAAATGCTGCGTAGCTTTCTTTCGGTTTTTCCCCGACCGAGAGGGTGATCGCGCAGTCTGGAAAACCGCCTCGGATGTCTGACACGATACCGCACATTCTCTCATCCGTAAAAAACGCGTCCTCCCCCCCCTGCAGCACAAACGTCCGAAACCCCAGCGCATACCCTTCCCGGCAGCACCGCAGGATCTCATCTTCCGTCAGCCGGTAGCGTCTGGCCTGTCCGTTTCCCTTCCGTATCCCGCAGTAAAAGCAGTCATTCCTGCAATAATTCGTAAATTCGATCAACCCCCGGATAAACACTTTGTCACCATAATACATACGCCGCACAGCATCCGCTTTTTGAAACAATGCCTGATCCTGCTGTTCGGAATTTTTCTCCAGCAGTTCCGCCAATTCTTCGTCCGTAAAATCCTGTGCCTGTTCTATCACTGTATCCATCGCCCTCCTCATCTATCACCCAAACAGATCCAAAATCGACATCTGATCGGTCTCCGGCAGATTTCCGAGAAGACCCATCTCCGCCATTTTCTCTACGACCGTTCCCGGCACCTTGCAGCGCTCTTTGAAATTCTCACGGGACGAAAACGGACCGGCCTTCACGGCTTCCACGACGCCGTCCGCCGCCTTTCCGCCCATGCCTTCGATCGAACTGAGCGGCGGCATCAGTTTTCCGTCTATGATCTGAAAATGGTCCGCCTTGGCGCGGAAAATATCGATCGGCAGAAATGAAAACCCTCTCGCGTACATTTCCTGCACGATCTTCATGTCGTTATAACTATCCTGCTCCTTTTTCGAAAGTTCATTCGAGCGCCGTTTGTAATCGCGCATCGTCTCTTCCAGTTTTTCCTTCCCCTGGCACATCAGCTCATAATCAAACGCCTTGGCGCGGATGCTGAAAAAGGCCGCATAGTAAGCGAGCGGATAGAACACCTTAAAATACGCGATGCGAAACGCCATCATCACATACGCCACCGCATGTGCTTTCGGGAACATATACTTGATCCGCTTACACGACTCGATGTACCAGTCCTCCACGCCGGCTTCCTTCATCGCCTGCTCCATATCCGGCGTCAGTCCTTTTCCCTTGCGGACGCTCTCCATGATCTTAAACGCAAGCCCGTTTTCCACGCCCGTATGTATCAGATATGTCATAATATCATCCCTCGTACAGATCGCCGTGGACAGCGTACAATTTCCCTCCTTGATAAAGTACTGGGCATTGTTCAGCCACACGTCGGTTCCGTGGGAAAGGCCGGAAATCCGCACAAGATCTGAAAAGTTTTTCGGCTTCGTATCCCGCAGCATCTGCATGACAAATTCCGTGCCGAATTCGGGCACTCCCAGGCTGCCGAGGTCACACCCCATCAGCTCATCCGGCGTGACGTGGAGCGCCGTCGTATCGCGGAACAAAGACAGAACCTCTGGATTATCAAGCGACACCGTTTTGGCGTCTATGCCGGTCAGATCCTCGAGCATTCGTATCATCGTGGGATCATCGTGCCCGAGTATATCAAGTTTGAGCAGGTTATGGTCGATCGAGTGGTAATCGAAATGTGTCGTCACGATCGTCGTATCCTGATCGTTTGCCGGATGCTGCACGGGCGTAAACGTATAAATCTCCCAGCCAAACGGAAGCACGATGATCCCGCCCGGATGCTGTCCGGTCGAGCGGCGGATGCCGACACAGCCATCTAATATGCGGTCGATCTCCTCCACACGTTTATGCTCCCCGCGCTCTTCAAAATAATTTTTCACATAGCCATATGCCGTTTTATCGGCGAGCGTCGCGATCGTCCCGGCACGGAACGTCTGCCCCGCCCCAAAAATAACCTCGGTATACGCATGCGCCTTACTCTGGTACTCCCCGGAAAAATTGAGGTCAATGTCCGGCTCTTTGTCCCCGTAAAACCCTAAAAACGTTTCAAACGGAATATCGTGCCCGTCCTGGATCAGCGGCTTCCCGCATTCCGGGCAGTCCTTCGGCGGCATATCGCAGCCCGAACTCCCCGCAAACGCCTTCACTTCTTCCGATTCGAAATCGACGTAGTGGCAGTGTTCACAATAGTAATGGGCCGGCAGCGGATTGACTTCGGTAATACCTGACATCGTCGCGACAAAAGAAGAACCGACCGATCCGCGCGAACCCACGAGATAGCCGTCCTCGTTCGACTTCCACACGAGTTTTTGGGCGATAATGTACATCACGGCAAACCCGTTTTTGATGATCGAATCCAGTTCATGATCCAGCCGCCCCTTTACCTGAGGCGGCAGCGGGTCGCCGTACATACTGACCGCCTTCTTATAACAGATGTCCCGCAGCGTCTCATCGGAATGGGGAATGACGGGCGGACACTTGTCTGGATAGACCGGAGACATTTTTTCAATCCGGTCGGCGATCAAATTTGTATTTGTCACGACGACTTCATACGCCTTCTTCTCGCCGAGATACGAAAACTCCTGCAGCATTTCCTCCGTCGTCCGCATATACAGAGGCGGCTGATCATCCGCGTCCTTCATCTTCTTGCCCGCAAAAATGATCTTCCGGTAAATGTCATCCTCTGGATCGAGAAAATGCACGTCGCACGTCGCCGCCACCGGCTTTCCATAGCGCTCTCCGAGCTCCACGATACGGCGGTTCATCTGTTTTAGATCCTCTTCACTCTGGATCTTTTCTATTTTTTCACTCTCGATCATAAAATGATTGTTGCCGAGCGGCTGGATCTCCAGGTAATCATAAAATTCCACCAGTTCCCGGATCCTCTCTTCCGGCGCGTCGTCTAACAGCGCCCGGTACAATTCACCTGCCTCACAGGCCGACCCGATGATCAGTCCATCGCGGTACTTCTGGAACATGCTTTTCGGGATGCGCGGCCGGCGGTAAAAATAGTCCAGGTGTCCCATCGAAACGAGACGGTACAGATTGACGCGCCCCTTCTCATTGGCGGCAAAAATGATCGCGTGGTACGACGGCTTTTTCTTCACGATATCAGCCGACCCCGTCGTGAGCTCCGACAGCTTCGTCAGATCGCAGACACCCCGTGCGGCGAACATCTCGACAAACCTCACGAAGATCTCCGCCGTCGCACCGGCGTCATCGACCGCCCGGTGGTGGTTTTCCAGAGAAATCTTTAACTTTTTCGCGATCGTATCGAGCTTAAACTTCGCCAGTTCTGGAAATAATACCCTCGCAAGCCCTACGGTATCCACGACGGTAAAATCCGTCTCCACGCCCTGTTCCCGCGCCTTCGTCTTTAAAAATCCGTGGTCAAAGCCGGCATTGTGCGCCACGAGGACGCTCCCGCCGATAAACGAGAGAAACTGCGGAAGTACTTGCTCGATCGGCGGCGCATCCGCCACCATCCCATCGGTGATCGTCGTCAGTTCCGTAATCCGCTCCGGGATATGGATGCCCGGGTTGACAAACGTGCTGAACCGATCCGTAATGCTGCCGCCGCTGACCCGCACGGCGCCGATCTCGATGATCCGGTCGTTGACCGGCGAAAATCCCGTCGTCTCAAGATCGAACACGACAAAATCATCCGTCAGCTGCTGGCCCTTTTCATTCTCTACCGCCAGATCGTTCAAGTCATCCACCAGATACGCCTCACAGCCATAAAGGATCTTAAAGTCATCGTCTTCGGAAAGTTTCAGTCCTTCGAGCGCGTGGTTGGCGTCTGGAAACGCCTGCACAACGCCGTGATCCGTAATCGCCACCGCGCGGTGTCCCCACGCATGCGCCCGGTTTACAAGCTGTTTGACATTCGTAATGCCGTCCATGTCACTCATCTGTGTATGGGCGTGCAGTTCCACCCTCTTCACCGGGGCGTGATCGCTCCGTCCCACACGGAAATCCTTGATCTCCTTTATTCCCGCAATGCCGCTGATACGGATATCCCTGTCATAGCTATCGTAAACAGCCGCCCCTTTGACGCGCACAAAATTTCCCTTTTTTACAAATTCAAAAAAGTTCGTATCGGTAATCTGCTCATTTTTTATAAATAATTTGCACTCGATCGTATCGGTATAATCGGTAACAGCAAAACGGACGATCTGCTTCTCCCCCTTGATCTCCCGGCTCTCCACGCTGCGGATCTGTCCGTCGATCACGACCTCTCCCAGATCCCCCTGGATCTCCTTGATCGGAATGAGCGTTCCCTCGCAGTTCCTCCCGTAGAATACGCTGGGATCGCTCGCTGGGCGGCGGAAATTATTTCTGGAACGCTTTGTCCTCTGACGGCCGGCCACTTTTTTCGCACCGCCTGTACTCTCTTTGGAACCTGATTCTGCTGAAACCGTTCCCGCCGTTCCCGTATTTCCTGCTTTTCCAGCGGTTCCGTTATTCCCAGTATATCCTGCTGCATTCCCGGCACCTCCGGCAGCACCGGTACCTCCGGCGTTCCCAGTATCTCCGACATACCCGGCATCCCCGCTGTTCCCAGCATACCCGGCACCGACACCTCCGACATTCCCTGCATCCCTGACATACCCAGAATTTCCAGCACCCCCGGTGTTCCCAGCATCCCCAACATACCCAGCATACTCGGCACCTCCGGTATTCCCTGCATCTCCGACATACCCAGTATTCCCAGCACCTCCGGCGTTCCCTGCCATTTCCGAACTACCAACACTTCCGGCATTTCCACCCACTCCCGCCGACGCTCGATCTCCGCCGCCGGCCAGAACTCCGCGCCCCGCCTGGTTCCCATATACTTCCGGCTCACTCTCCCGTTTTCTCTCATACTCCTGAAACCGGAACTCGACAGCCACTTCCCGGCCGAAACGCTGCAAAAAAGCAGAACGGAAAAACTCCTCGATGCCCCCGCACCGCTTTCTCGTCAAAAAAGAATCCCGGCATGTGACAACCAGCGTTTCGCCCTCTGCCTCAAATGGTTCCTCGCAAAATTCGAGTCCGTCCACCGGATCCATATCCCGGATTTCCTCTTTGAGATCCTCCTCAACCCGGTTCAAAAGCTCCGAAAGAGGCGTGTGCTCCAGCTCTGGATAAGAAAACCGCAGCTGCGGGTGAAAACCCAGCCGCTTAAATACCTGCTTGTACAACTCCTGTTCCATCAGGCCTATTTTCTTATATGACAAGAGCTGGTGTTTTTTACAGTAAATAAACACCAGCTTTTTCGATCTCGATGCCTGGATCCGGTCCACCATGACATCCTCATATTCACGTTTTATATTGTCATTGCAGTTTAATTTGGAAAACGCGCGAAAAAAATATTCCATCCTGACTCATCCTTCCCAGTGGAGAAGTTCCTGCCGCAGCGCCTCGAGAAGTTCATCCTCCGGCACTTTTCGGATCACCTCTCCCTTTCGGATCAAAAGGCCCTCTCCGATTCCCCCGGCAATGCC
The DNA here is from genome assembly GCA_910579145.1 of uncultured Eubacterium sp. Classification (GTDB taxonomy): domain Bacteria; phylum Bacillota; class Clostridia; order Lachnospirales; family Lachnospiraceae; genus Eubacterium_F. The sequence goes on along the minus strand of CAJTTQ010000001.1, from coordinate 99,637 downwards.
GAGATCGGCTTCCCTCGCCTCGCCCGGGCCATTGACCACACAACCCATAACGGCAACTTTGATATCCAGATCAAAATCCTGCACCATTTCTTCTACTCTTGTCGCAAGACCAATGAGGTCGATCTGCGTCCGCCCGCACGTCGGACAGGACACGACACTGATGCCGCCCTTTTTCAGTCCCAGCGATTTTAAGATCAGGTTCGCCGCCCTTACCTCTTCCACCGGATCCCCGGTGAGGGAAACGCGGATCGTATCGCCGATCCCCTGGTACAGTATATTTCCGATACCGACCGCCGACTTGATGCTCCCCGCCATGACAGTTCCCGACTCCGTGATGCCGACATGAAGCGGATAGTCGGTTTTTGCCGCGATCAGCTCATGCGCCCGGATCCCCTGCAGCACATCCGATGACTTGATACTGATGACCAGATTCTCATACCCCATTTCCTCGATGATGTGAACCTGATCCAGTGCGCTCTCCACGAGCGCTTCCGGTGTCACGCCGCTATATTTTTCGAGAAGATGCTTTTCCAGGGAACCGCTGTTTACCCCGACGCGGATCGGAATGTCCCGCTCCCGGCACTTGTCTACGACGGCCTGTATCCGCTCCCGGCTCCCGATGTTGCCCGGATTGATGCGTATCTTATCGGCCCCGTGCGTCACGGCCTCGATCGCGAGGCGGTAGTCAAAATGGATGTCCGCCACGACCGGAACCGACACCTGCCGTTTGATCTGCGCAATCGCCTCCGCCGCCTCCATCGTCGGAACTGCCACCCGGACAATATCACATCCAGCCTGCTCGAGACGATGGATCTGCGCAGCCGTCGCGCCGGCGTCCTCTGTCTTTGTATTCGTCATCGACTGCACGGCCACCGGATTCCCGCCGCCGATCGTAACGTCCCCGATAGAAATTTCCCTCGTTTTCATAGGATTCTCCCCGTTTCAAAACTTGCGTTCCCAAAATAAAAATTATGGGATCAATTTTAAGATATCATTTGCCAGTATAACGACCATCAGTCCCATCAACAGCACAAACCCGCCGAGATTGACATAATTCTCAAACTTTTCGGGCAATGGTTTCCTGCGGATCGCCTCTATGATCAAAAACAGCAGCCGGCCGCCGTCGAGCGCCGGGATCGGCAATAAGTTCATCACACCGAGATTGGCTGTAATCAATATGCTGAAATTGATGACATTCAGCCATATAAATTCGATACCGCCCGGACGGCTCTGGTCCACGACATCACCGACCGCCTGTATGATCCCGACCGGCCCCGCCACTTCCTTGGCGCTGACTTTGCCGGAAATGATCTTACCCAGGCTTTCCACCGTCGTCCAGATCCAGAACTTCACTTCATAGGCCGAGTACTTGATCGTATCCCACACGCCGGTTTTTGTCCTTCCGTTTCCATAGGCAAATCCCAGGCGGTAAACTTCTTTCCCGTCATCGTTTGTCACAAGCCTCGGCGTAACCATCGCTTTTACTTCTTCCCCGTTCCGGTCCGCCGTCAGTTCCACCGGCGCGTCAGAAAGAGGATGAAACTGCAGATATGAGGTCAGTTCCCTGTTTAAAACGATATTCCTTCCATTAATCCCCGTGATGATGTCACCATCCTGAAACCCGCTTTCCGCCAGAGGCATACCCGTTTCCACGCTCGTGATCTGAGCCTTATCATATCCGACCACTCCGATGACGCAAAGCGCCAGCACAAAAGCAAGGATAAAGTTAAAGATCGGGCCTGCCGCGATCACGGATATCCTGGCGAGGACGCCTTTGTTTCCAAACGCCCGGGAATCCTCCATACTCTCCATCTCACCGAGCATCATGCACGAGCCGCCAAACGGCAGGATTTTCCAGGAATAGTACGTATGGTTCTCATATTCTGGATGCTCCTCGAAATATTTATTCGTCCCGAACAGCTTCACCCGGCAGCCCGCGTCTGTTTTCGCAAAGGTAATGATCCGCGGCCCCATACCGAGAGAAAACTCGATCACCCCGACCTTATTTGCCTTTGCGAGCAGAAAATGCCCCAGTTCGTGAAACAAAATAATGGCACTAAATATGACAACTGCAATTAACACATTTGAAAAACTCATTTCCATCCTCCATTTACTTTTTATTTCTTGTCCGCATGCCCGGCTCCAACATAACGTTAACCGAGTGCTTCTAGTCTCAGGCGGGTCTCCCGCTCTGTTTCCAGTATATCATCCAAAGATGGATTTTTTATGAACATATGATGATCCATCGCATATTCGATCATAGAATAAATCGTTGTAAAACCGATTTCCTGTCTTAAAAATTTTGCCACCGCAAACTCGTTGGCCGCGTTCATCACCGTCGTCATGCTGCCGCCTATCTCAAATGCCCGTCTCGCCAGGTCGATCCCCCGCAGCACATCGGTATTCGGCCTCTCGAAACGGATGGACGTCAGTTTCTCAAAATCGAGCCGCTCGCCGGACAGCTCCAGCCGGGCCGGATACATGAGCGCGTACTGGATCGGAAGCCGCATATCTGGAACCCCCATCTGCGCCAGTACCGAGCCGTCCCGGAATCCAACCATCGAGTGGATCACACTGTCTGGCTGCACGAGTACTTGAACCTGATCTAACCCCACATGAAACAGCCAGCATGCCTCTATGATCTCTAAGCCTTTGTTTATCATAGTCGCGGAATCGATCGTAATCTTATGTCCCATCTGCCAGTTAGGGTGGGCGAGTGCCTGCCCGAGCGTGACCCGTTCGAGTTCCTCTGCCGAAAAATGACGGAATGGCCCACCCGATGCCGTAAGATAGATCTGCTCGATCTCCTCCCCAGAAGAGCTGCTTTGCAGGCATTGAAAAATGGCGGAGTGCTCACTGTCCACAGGCAGGATCGACACGCCGTATTGTTCTGCCATCGGTATTATCATATGCCCCGCTGTCACAAGGGTTTCCTTATTTGCCAGCGCGATGTCTTTTTTGTGCCGGATCGCCTCTATGACAGGCCGCAGCCCGATCATCCCGACCATCGCCGCAACGACCGTGTGGACGTCTGGCATCGTGGCGCACGCGATAAACCCATCCATGCCGTATCGTATTTCCGGCATCATAAACGAGTGTTGCGCCTGTCGTTCCTTCAGGCTCAACCGCAGTTTCTCCGCCCCTTCCTCACTTTTAACACTCACACTCCGGGGCTCATATTTTAAAATCTGTTCCACAAACAGATCGATGTTATCTCCCGCCGTCATCGACAAGATCTGAAGTTCTGTCTGATGTTCCTCCACGACTTTAAGAGTCTGGGTTCCGATAGAACCCGTCGAACCCAGTACACATAAATTCCGTTTCATCCGCTTCCTCCACTTTGCATGCTTCTTCTACCCGATAAACCAATATAACAAATAATACACAAGCGGCGCCACAAATAAAATACTGTCGATCCGGTCCAGCACACCGCCGTGCCCCGGGATCAGATCCCCATAATCCTTAATCTTAACATTCCGTTTTATCGCCGAAGCCGCCAGATCTCCAATCTGGGATACAACAGAGCAGACCATGCCGATCAGGGGAAACGCGGCATGTACGTTCCAGTCAAACATCCGGGACGCTCCCTCCGGCAAAAAGAAAGAATAGATCCCGGCCAAAACAACCGCTCCCGCCACACCGCCGATACAGCCTTCCACCGTTTTATTCGGACTCAGTTCAGAAAAATGGTGTTTTCCAAATAATCTTCCGACCAGATACGCAAACGTATCGGAACCGGAAGCACCGATCAATATCAGCCACACAAACCAGTTTCCATACTCCAGACAACGGACCTGATACAGATAGGACACAAGAACGCCGACATAGACGACAGCTAACAGACACAAAGAAATATCATGGATCACATATTTCGGATACGTGACCACATAGGCGGCAAGCATAAGGACAACGACCGCCGCGATCCAGCCTTCCACCATGTTCCCACGGCCAAAAAATAACAGCAGATAAAAACCAATGACCGAGACATAACTAATATATCCCGGTACACTCTGTTCCATATGGCCAGCCCGCAGCAGTTCGTATGTTCCGACAAGGGCCGCGATCACACATAAACCCAGTAATGAATATCCACCCATTACGAAAACAACCGCCATTGCAGCAAGCAAAACTACGGCACTTATCAAGCGTTTGGCAAACATAAAAAACTCCTTTCAGACTCCGCCAAATCTTCTATCCCGGCCATTATAATAAGCAATCGCCTTTTGCAGCTCTTTCTTATTAAAATCCGGCCACAATACATCGGTAAAATAAAATTCTGTATAAGCGAGCTGCCATAACAAAAAATTTGACAGCCTCTCCTCGCCACTCGTTCGGATCAAAAGATCCGGATCCGGAATTCCTTTCGTATCCAAGTATCCCTGAAACATCTCTTCTGAAATATCATCCACCGACGTTTCACCGGACGCGATGTCCGCTGCCATACTCCGCATCGCACGGATCATCTCATCTCGGCTTCCATAGTTTAACGCGACCTGAAAATGCAGGCCGGTATTCTGACCCGACACTTCCTCGAGTTCCCGGATGCTCTCTTTTAAATCGTCATCCAAAGGAGTCAGATCTCCAAGCACTTTCACACACATATTATTCTTCGTGCTTCTTTTAATACAGTCTTTCAAATACTGCCTTAACAGTTTCATCAGGGCATCGACCTCATCCTGAGGACGTTTCCAGTTTTCCGTGGAAAACGCGTACACCGTCAAGTAACGGATGCCGAGATTCCACGCGTCCTCGCAGATCTGCTCCACCGCCCTGCTCCCGGCCGCATGACCGGCCTTTCTCGGTAAAAAGCGCTTTTTTGCCCATCTTCCATTGCCGTCGAGAATGATCGCCACATGCGCTGGAACTTGAACTTCCTTTTCACTCATTGTATTCTCCATTTATCAAACGGTCATCACTTCGCTCGATTTTGCTTCCATCGCATCATCAATTTTCGAAATGTATTTATCCGTCAGTTTTTGAATCCGGTCTTCCAGCTGTTTTTGCTCGTCTTCCGAGATCTCGTTTGCCTTATTCTGCTTTTTGATCGTGTCGTTGGCATCCCGCCGGATGTTACGGACCGCCACTTTCGCGTTCTCAGCCTTTTTCTTTACATCCTTGACGAGTTCCTTCCTGCGCTCCTCGGTGAGTTCCGGAAATACGAGACGGATCGCCTTACCGTCGTTTGCCGGCGTAAGTCCCAGGTCGGAAGAAAGGATCACTTTTTCAATTTCTTTAATCAGGCTCGCCTCCCACGGCTGGATCAGTATCATCCTCGCCTCCGGTACGGAAATATTTGCCACCGACTGGAGCGGCGAAGGCGTCCCATAATAATCCACCTGGATCTTATCCAAAATATGCGGATTCGCGCGTCCCGCACGTATGGATACATAATCTTCCTGCAGATTGGACAACGTTTTTTCCATTTTATCTTCATATACTTTTATGTCAAAATCCATAATAACCTCCAACTAAAACTTATATAGAAACTCTGTCCGGGCAGGTCAATCCGCTGTCACGACTGTCCCCGTACAGTTTCCATTCACGCAGTTGATAATACTGTTTTCCTCATTCAGTCCGAACACGCACATCGGCATCTTATTTTCAGAACAGATGACCGCCGCCGTCATATCAACCACGCCCAGTTTTTCCTCTATGATCTTTGATACCGAAATGGTATCGTATTTTTTCGCATCCGGATTGTCCTTCGGATCTGAATCGTAAACACCGTCGACCGCTCTCGCCGCCAGGATCGCGTCCGCCTGGATCTCAACCGCCCGGAGCGCCGTAGCCGTATCCGTTGAAAAATAAGGATGGCCCGTTCCGCCGGCAAGAAATACAACCATATTTTTAGAAAGATATTTCTCCACCCGGTCACGGCTGAACAGTTTCGTGAACGATCCGCACGTAAACGGAGTGAGAACCTGCGTCATCATGCCCACATGCCGGCAGATCTCCGACATATAAATACAGTTCATGACCGTGGCAAGCATACCGATCTGGTCCGCCTGGTTCCGCTCGATCGTCTCACTTGATCTACCGCGCCAAAAATTCCCGCCGCCGATAACGACTGCCACCTGGCAGCCCTCCGTGACGATCGTCTTGATCTGATCTGCCACGGCGATACATGTCTTCTCGTCAAATCCGGTGCCTTTCCCGCCGGATAACGCCTCTCCGCTCAGTTTGAGCAGCACTCTCTTATATTTCATGGCCGTCCCCTTTATTCAAAAAATGAATCCAGATCTACATCCGCGTACTGCAGCGAACACATACCATCTACCACGGCCCCGCTGTTGATCTGAATGGACTTTCCTATAATGCTTCCCTGTACTACTGCTGTAGAATCCAGGATAATCGGGCCATTTACATCGATATCACCTTTGACCGCACCTGCCACAACGACGGATGCCCCGCTGACATTACCGATCACAACCGTACCCACATCAACTTTTACACTGCCCTTGCTCACAAGGTTTCCGTTCATTCTCGGCGTATTGACATATATTTCAGAAGCTGTGCTGTTTCCAGCCACACGACCCGTTACGGTCAATTTACCCTGACACTCCACATCGCCTTCGATCACACCTTTTACGATCAGGGACGTGTCGGATTTGATTCCACCGCTGATCGTCGTCCCTTTCGTTATGACCGTCGTTTCCTCGCTGTTATACATCTCCGCGTCACTGCTCTTATCTTCCATCTCAGGCATAGCCGGCATATCCGCTGCCATCTGGTCATTTGTCATATTCTCGTCCATCTTTTCTGAAACCTCCTGTTCTTCTTCGTTCACCTGCTGTTCTTCCAGCATCTTCAATGGGTCGTCGGATTCACTGCCAGACAGATCTTCCTCCGGCTCTTCCTCATCTGCTTTTTCTATCTCTGGCAGCGGCTCGCCGGCCGAACCTTCATCCGCAGCCGGTATATCGAGCAACAGCCCCTCATCCTTCAGAAGCGAATCCATCTCTTCCTGAACTTCCTGTTCCAGCGCCTCGCTTTTCTCTATATCAGTATCAACAACGGACTCTTCCAAAGATTCACCCAGTTCGTTTACCGACTGAACAATATCTTCTTTTAGTTCTTTAAAAAAACTCATACTGCTTCCTCCTAAACATAACCAAATCCCTATGCCGGGACATATTTATAGCAACCCTGTTCATGAATGCTGTACAGGTGTTGTATTCGCGTCGATCGGAAGTATGTCATACCCCCCTGCCCGCAGATTGTCGATCATCGCTCCGAGCGATCTTGCCGTCATCTTTTTATCCGCGGAATCATATAAAAGCACGACGGATGTAGAATAATCTGACACCCCGTCCATCACGGAACGAACCATCTCGGTTTTGGACACATCGTCACTTGTCCCATTTGCCGCCACCACATTCCAGTCCAGATACGTAACCCCCTGCTGCTCCAAAAAGCTGCGGCACTCCTCGACGGAAAGCTGGCCGGTACTGGTGCTTCCTCCCGGAAAACGGTAATAAGCAGCCCGTACACCCGTGACATCAAATAACAGATCTGAGATTTTCTGGAAATCCCTCTGGAATTTTCTAGAAGACCCATAAATCTCTTTGTAAATATGGGAATACGAGTGCATCCCTAGCGTATGTCCCTCTTTTACGATCCTTTGATACATCTTTTTCGAGAATTCGTCTTCCCTGCCGATGACAAAAAACGTAGCTTTCACATTCTTCTTTTTCAGTATATCCAATACCTCTTTTGTCTGTTCACTCGGGCCGTCATTGAATGTCAGATATACTTTCTTTGGCTGTTCCTCTTCCACCGCTGCCGGTGAAACGACTTCTTCCTTCTCCTCGGCCTTCACAACATCCGGTACTTCCGTACTATAGTGCGTCTTCTCTCCTTTTTGGGAAACAAGCGTTTCCATCTGACGCTCCAAACGGTTCATGCGGAACAGAAGAAATATGGATAACACAATGTGAAAAACAAGCATGAGCAAAAACAGCGTCACGATGATCGTCTTAATCCTTTTTCTCCTTCTCTTCCTAAATTCCATATTATCCCTAGCACCTTCTGTCAATGAATTGTCCTCCTTCAAACTCACACAGCGCTATCCCTGAAAACACTGTCCAAATTTTCCGCCTTTTTCTCCCGTTTATTTTCATACAGGCAGTTATCACTCTTTACGATCGCAGCGTCGAGCGCGATCGCGTGATCCTGCGGAACAATATAATAACCATAGCTTGCCCTCACAAGATATGGGAGTTCGCTGTCCTTATTAAAACTTTCCATATGAGACTGGAACCGGTCTAAAAATGCCTCAGCCGCTTCCTCGTCATAGCCGATCCCGACGACGGTAAACTCATCACCGCCCGTTCTGGCACACGCATCGCCCTCTCTCGCCGCATATTCCATCGCCCTTGCGATCTCCTGTAACGCGACATCTCCCTGCGCGTGGCCGAACGTATCATTCACGATCTTCAGATTATCCATATCGATCGAAATAATGACTACCGTCTGACCGTCCTTCGCGCTCTTTTCATAAAGATCACGGGAACTGTACTCAAATCCCCTGCGGTTCAGCAGTCCGGTCAGTGCATCATGTATATACAGGTTGTTCAGCTCATCTAACAGCACTTTATTTTTCTGCCTGAGCCTTAGGTTCTCCAGCGCATTTCCTACGATAGCAAGCCATGTGTGAAACGTCTTTTCACAGCTATGTACCCCTTTATAATTTATGGCAAAGTAGCCAAATGTCCGGTCAAGATTGTGCAGGGGGAAGAAATAGTAAACCATCGGCTCCCTCTCCGCTGCCTCTTTGGGAAGAAGATCAACGGCATCAAACGGCTTCGTCTGCACGATCCTGCGGTTTATCACACTGCCGACCGAATGAAACCGGTCCGGATACCCCGGCCCCGTCGAATGATACTTCGGATATGCGCCTCCCCGTCCCTCGCCCAGACAGATAAAGAAATTCCGCACATAGTTGTCGGGATTTTGAAGGATCCTCGTATGTTCGACTAATTCTTCCGCGCAGTCTGCCTCTGACATTTCGACCGTCATGTGGGTATTGCTGCTCATAAGTTCCATGATATCTTCATTTTCCTTATTCTGCCGCACCCTCTTTTTCGCCACGGAAGCAAAATTCATATTTTCACATCCGCACGAATTACGGAATACCGGCTCGGAATGAACGGTCTGTGTCCTTGGCACTTCTTCCCCGCGCATCAGCTTCACCAGCGTATGGAACGCCAGCTCACTCATTTTCCCTGCCTGTACCGTAACCGTCGTCAGCGGCGGCATGTTCGTTGTCGATTCCCATATATCATCAAATCCGGTGATCACGATATCTTCGGGGATCATCACTTCCCGGTTGATCAGCTCATTGCAGAGCGCGATCGCCATATAGTCATTGGCGCAAACGATCGCCTGCGGCCTCTTCGCCAGCTCCATCGTAAAATAATCGGCCGCCTGCTTCGAAGTCCTTCGCCAAAAGTCCCCGTAAAAGACCATCTTTTCCTCAAAGGCGATCCCGCGGCTCCTAAGTCCCTCTTTATAATCATGTAAGCGGATTTTGGCATCTGGATGTTCTTCGGGACCGTTCATAAACGCGATCCGGTCAAATCCATGAACATCAACCAGATGCTGGACGATCTTCTGAATCGAACCGCAGTCCTCTGACAGCACGCACGGATAACCATCTTGCTCCCTGCGGATCGTCACGACTGGCGCTTTTGCACGCTGCTTGATATACTGAAATATCTGCTCCACAGCCTGCGTATCCGCAAGCGTATCATGGCATATGAGAAACCCGTCAAACTTTTCATATGGGATCAGGTTAATGATATTTGCCTGCCCTCTGCCGTTTTTCGTATCTACACCGTAACTCGTAAAACATGCAAAATATGCGAGATTATATCCCCGCACCTGCGCAAGGGACGTAAGCGTCTTACACACCTGCTCCTGATAATGGTTTGCCGGATCGCTTAGAACCACGCACAAATTTTTTCTGCCGTTATAAAACATCGAATCATCCCCAATATATGTTTTTGCTAAATTCTACGTAAATATACATACACGTCTTATTATACATGATTTCCCGAGAATTAACAACAAAAAAATGAGATTCTCACTCTTTTTTTCATAAAAAGCGGGCTCCAAACACCAACGGAATGGCATTTAAAGCCCAATCTTTTCTATGATTTTCATAAAATGCTCAGATTTTTATAACTGTGCTGCCACTTCTGCCGCGAAGTCCTCGTTTTTCTTTTCCAAACCTTCACCGGTTTCATAGCGGACAAAACGAACCAGCTTTATGCTGCATCCTTCGGCTTTCGCCACAGATTCCACATATTTTGCCACCGACTCTTTATTCTCCGCTTTTACATAGACCTGCTCGGTCAGGCAGACTTCTTTTAACTCTTTGTTCAGACGTCCCATGATCATTTTTTCAATGATATTGTCCGGCTTATTCGCATTGTCCGGGTCATTCTTTGCCTGCGCAAGAAGAACCTCTTTCTCCTTCTCCTTGTACTCCTCGGAAACATCCTCCGACGAAAGGTACTTCGGATTCATAGCCGCAACCTGCATAGCCACATTTTTCAAACATTCTTTCACGGCATCTCCCGTATTATCGGTCTCTGCTGCGATGAGCACGCCGATCTTTCCGCCTGCGTGAATATAGTCAACGACCAGTCCCTGCTCACAGGAAACTTTTTCAAAACGGCGGATATTCATATTCTCACCGATAGTCGCAATCATGGAAGCCAGCTCTTCTTTCACTGTCTTGGACGAATCTCCCGCCCAGGCTTCTTCCATAAACGCCTCGAGGTCAGCCGCACCGGACTGGTTCACCTGTGCTGCCACTGCGCCGACAAAATCCTGGAATTTCTCATTCTTTGCCACGAAGTCCGTCTCACTGTTCACTTCTACGACAGCAGCCTGTTTTCCGTCCGCGCTGATGTTGGTCTTTACAATACCCTCTGCCGCGATCCTGCCCGCTTTTTTCTCCGCTTTCGCCAAGCCGTTCTCGCGCAGGTACTCTACTGCTTTATCCATATCGCCGTCTGTATTTGTAAGCGCTTTCTTACAATCCATCATGCCGGCGCCTGTCATTTCTCTTAATTCTTTCACCATTGATGCTGAAATAGCCATTTTCCCAATCTTCCTTTCTCTTTTTCCTTCTTTTCCCTATTACTCCGCTTCTTCCGCCGCTGAAGCGCTCTCTGCCTGGCTCTCCGCCTCGTCATCCGCTTCTTTAGCATCGGCAAATGTTTCACCCTGTTTTGCCTCGATCACGGCATCTGCCATTTTGGACACGATCAGTTTCACGGCGCGGATCGCATCGTCATTTCCAGGGATCACATAATCCAGTTCTTCCGGATCACAGTTCGTATCTACGATACCGATCAGAGGAATGCCGAGAATGTGTGCTTCCTGGATACAGATCCTCTCTTTTTTCGGATCTACCACAAAGATCGCATCCGGCACATCTTTCATATCTTTAATACCACCGAGATTCTTCTCGAGCTTCGCCCATTCTTTCTTTAAATTGATAACTTCTTTTTTCGGAAGCACGTCGAACGTTCCGTCTTCAGACATCTTTTCAATCGCTTTCAGTCTCTTGATACGGGTCTGGATCGTCTTGAAGTTTGTCAGCATTCCACCGAGCCATCTCTCATTTACATAGTACATGCCGCAGCGCTCCGCCTCATTGCGGATCGAGTCCTGTGCCTGCTTTTTCGTGCCGACAAACAAAATATTTCCACCATCAGCGGCAATATCCCGGATCGCATTATATGCCTCATCCACTTTACCTACCGACTTCTGCAGGTCGATGATATAAATACCATTTCTCTCTGTGTAGATATACTCTGCCATTTTCGGGTTCCATCTTCTCGTCTGATGTCCGAAATGCACTCCTGCTTCCAGCAACTGTTTCATTGAAATAACACTCATTTTTCTTTCCCTCCATATGGTTTTTCTTCCGAAGACCTCATTTCTTTTCCAAAACCCCCTAGCTGGGAGCACCGCTGGAAAAATCAGCCTTCGTGTTTTTTCAACTCAATTTGTAATTTTATCACACATGCTCCCGACTTGCAAGCCTTTTTTCTAACTTCCTGTCACTTTTGCTTCGTAATGATCTTCGCGATCGTCTCATAGTCGGCTCCGTCCGGAATTTTATACTTGCCGCTCCGAAGCTGCTTGCCGTAGCCGTTTTTCTCAATATAATCATCAAAAGCGTCTGCGTCGTCAATAATGCCCGCTTCTTCCATTTCCCGCGCTACCGAGCTGGACAGCAGGCCGCTCCTTACGACAAACGTCTTCTTCCCGTCCTGGTATTTCGAGCCTTTGGTTATGTCTTTGCTGCTCTTGTCTAACTTGTCTTTCGCCTCTTGTTCCTCTTTGGTTTCCTGGCTGACTGACGCGCCGGATACGGGTTTTGGTTTTTCCTTCGCCTGTTCCTTCGCCAGTTGTTCCGCCTGTTCTTTCTGCGGCCGCGAGACATCACCTGTCTCATTTTCGGGAAACACCATACCGAGTTCCTTTGCCTCTTTGATCACGCTACCGTCGTTTTGGTCACTTCGGTACGTGATACATAAAATCAGGGCAGTCAGGATGATTCCGACTCCCATCCCTCTGATAAACCATTTCGCCTTCATCGGTTCCCTCCATAAAGGGCAAGCGTAAGTTTTACCTCACCCTGCCCGACATTGAGCTCCTTCGATATTTCTACCACAGATTTTCCCTGTCTGTGCATTTTTAAAATCCGATTGTTCCTGTCGTCGGAAATGGGCTGTACCTGCTCGTTCTCCGGGACATCTACCCGTTCCTTTGTTACGGCCTGCGGATTCCCCGGTTCCGGTGCCTTTGCCGCCTTTGTTTGAGCCGGATGGGTCTTTGCCAGCTGCTCAAGGCCGGTAATAGGTGGATGTAGAGTCCCATCCACCTGCGGATCTAGAGTTCCATCTACCTGCGGATGCAGGCTTCCTTCTGCCTGTAATTGTGCCGCTCCTTCCGCCTGCGTCTGCTCTGCCCTATCCACTGGGACTGGTTCCGGTACGGGCGCCGCCTTCGGCTTTTTCGGGAGCGTTTCCGGCTTCGCCGCTGTTTCTTTCCACTCCTCTTCTTTCGCCGTCAGCATATTATACATAAACACAACTTCTTCATGATTATGTTTGATCTTCTCCATCAACTGACCGGAAAATTCGTCAAATTCCATGATCTTTTCATTGCTTTTACGATTGAGGGTATCCGTCGTCTCGGCAAGGATATTTTCTTTTTCCTCTTCCAGGATCGACTGGATCCGTCCCCGGACCAGTTCTTCTTCTTTCTCCGTCCAAACGTCCCGCGAAAAGCCGTCTTCCTCCGAACGTTCCTCTCCTCCTGCTTTTTCCCTGTTTCCCATAAAAAAGCTAATGGATATGCTCAAGAAACCAAACACAAGCAATATAACCTCTGTTGCATTCATCGTCAATTCATACCTTTCCTGATTTATATGGTAATATCAAAACTACTGTCTGACCGCGGAGCCATCGGCGCCTCTTTGGGCTGCTTTTTCTTCTTTTTCCTGCCTCCACTGTATTTCCCCGACCCGGAGCCGTCAAAACCATACTCCTCCGTCTCACTTTTTGCCGTCTCAACCGTCCGCTGGTTTTTCTGTTCCACGGCCCGCTCAAAACTCATCGCGCCATTTTCTCCCACATGCTGGAACTGCTGCTGTTCTTTTCCGACAATAGTCGAGGCTTCCGCCGAACGAGGTGCCAGCGTAGACGCATCAATCGCGCTGATCGACATAACGACCACCATTCCTTTCTTTACAAATCAATCCTTAGATGCTGACGGACTTGATATCCGCTCCCTCCCTGATAAACTTACATCTTGCTATATTATCATTGATGTTCCTCGACACGTCTTTGATCACAATTTTCACACCCGCGTTTACTGTATTTTCCACGCGTATTCCGACATGCTTCGCGGAGTCGATCACCTTCTGCAGGAACTCACGCTGCGCTTCCATTTCCCGTATGTCCTGCATTAACTTCGGTTTGGAAACGGCGGCCATCTTCAAATATTTCTCCTGCTGTCTCGTGATCTGATTTCCGCTTTTGATCGATCGCTTGATGGCAATCAGGACCAGATCCATCTGTTCTAGTGTATCAAGCGATTGCTTCACCCGATCTCCCAGTTCCATATGTGTCTTCACCAGTTCAATATCCGACATGATCTCGACGGTCGTCTGGATCCCCATCATCGAGCCGAGCTGCGTCGCCGCGATATTCGTATACGATTTCACATGCCCGCCATTGATCAGGCCCTTTCTTCCCAGGATCGAAATTTTATCCTTCGCCTCAACATCGCTGTGGAGCACGGCATCGCACATAAGAGTACCATTGCAGCGCACGGTGCTGTTCTCGATAAACTTCGCCGTGATATTTCCGACCGCGTCGAGCGTTCCCCGCGACATTCCCTGCATGCCCCGTTTCAACACGATATTTCCGCCGGCGATGAGAGTCGCCCCTTCCACAACGCCGTTCACGATAATATCACTTTCCGCCTTTACCACATAGCCGGTATTGACATTGCCGACTACATTTACCGTGCCTTTATACTCGATATCCCCCGTAGAGGCATCTACATTTGCCGGCACTTCGTATACGTTCGAAACCATTACCATATCGTCGACAAGCGTAACATGGCCGGCAACCTGTGAATACAATTCACATTTATCTTCGGAAAGCGTGATGTTCCGCCCGAAACGAAGAACTTTCACCGTTACTTTGTTCGGCGGGAGGGACGCGCCTACCACATTGATCCCCGCTTTTCCCCGATCGGCCGGCGTCAGTGTGGCGAGTTTGTCACCAACCTGTACCGGTTTAATATTTCCCAATTGGTGAAAGTCTACGCTTCCATCTTCTTTTAATTTCGGTTTAGCTGTCGTATTCAGGTCAAAATGGTACTCGATCACGGCATCGTGTCCCTGCACAGGCGGCGTGGCGACTGCCACAACATAATCCCTGCAGTATTCGGGATTCTTTAAAAACTGGTCTATGATATCCTGCCGGACCCCATGCACGATCCCGTCCATACTCAGGTCGCTGAGTATGGCATCCCTCGTCATTTTCTTTCCCTTCGAAGACGGCGGGTAAAAACGGGCAACCGCCTGTTCTCCCTGATTCTCAATTTTGACGGCACATCTTCCGTCTTCTGGCAGCACTTCGTTATTCAGCAGCACAAATTCCGTGCGAAAATCCCCTTTCGTCAAATACGAATTCAATCCCATCACATCAAAATCACCAAAATTGATCAGTTCCATATATTTTATGACTTCGTCGATCGAAAACATTGCTCCGTCTTTTGAAGCTGGAAACACTTTGAGCATCGTCTTGTTCGTCTTATGTACTAATTGAAAATACGCATTTTTTCCCATACCTTTATCTCCTTTCGACCAAACGTAGTAAATGAATCTGATTACCGCTTCCCATCAAAACAAATTTAATAACTCAACCGAATCACCGAGCTGCGCCTTGATCTTCTGCAGCGCCTTCGTATGAAGCTGTGATACCCGGGATTCTGACACAGATAATACCTGGCTGATCTCTTTGAGCGTCATATCTTCATAATAATACAACGTAATGACACTGCACTCCTTTTCTGTCAGCTTTTTCAGTGCCTCAGCCAGCATTTGTTTCAGTTCCTGTTTTTCCACCGCCTGCTCCGGCTGTTCAAACCGATGTGCCCCGGCGGCATCCATCCTTGCGTCTCCACCCTGTTCCAGGTAATCATCCAATGAAACCAAATTCGTAAACTGCGCTTCGTTCTTCCATCCATCGTACTCTTCTACAGTAATATCCAATTCTGCTGCTATTTCCTCATTCGTAGCCGGCCGGCCCAATTCGGATTCCAGCTTCGCGCACGCCTGGTCCATCTGGCGCTGGCGCTGGCGCAGTGTTCTCGGAATCCAGT
This sequence comes from uncultured Eubacterium sp., assembly GCA_910579145.1. Lineage (GTDB taxonomy): Bacteria > Bacillota > Clostridia > Lachnospirales > Lachnospiraceae > Eubacterium_F. The sequence continues at coordinate 83,716 of CAJTTQ010000001.1, read as the reverse complement.
CCATTTTACGGATCTGATCCAGGATCGACCCCCGGATCCGTAAGCTGGCATACGTCTCAAATTTTACATTCTTTTCAAGGTTGAACTTATCTATGGCATCAATGAGTCCGAAAATTCCATATCCAACCAGGTCATCATATTCTACCGTATAACCCAAATACATCCCCATGCGTCCGGCAACGAGATTCACCAGGTTCACATATTCGAGAATGAGCTGTTCCCGAATGTCCGCACTTTTGGTCTTCATGTATTTGTCCCATAATTTTCTCTTTTCCGATTCATTTAAAGCCATAAACATCCCTTCCTCGCATCCATGATCTGTCAGCTGCCGTCTTACCAGTCACTCTCCATCGCCTGATCCTGCTGCTCCTCGGCCTTCTCTTCCTGCGCCCTCTTTTCCTCTGCAGCTTTCAACGCTTCTTCTTCCAGCCTTCTCGCCTCTTCTTCGGCTTCTCTTTTCTCCTGCTCAGCTTTTATCATCGCTTCGTGTTCCGCCACGACTTTCCCCACAACCTGAGCCGCGATCTGCCCGATGATATAGAACAGGATCAGCACGATCACAAGCACGATAAGGCTATACGTAACCGGCCATCCCTGTACAATACTCATAATACAGCACACAAGTCCTGCCAGCAGCATGACAAAGGCAGGAATATATCGATACCTCATCTTTCCCTCATTTCTGCACAGAACAAACCCTCTTCTGCACTCATGTTTTATCGCTTTTTCTTATTCTTTGCTATTTCACACTTCCGAACAAACAATACTTGAATTTCGTTCCTGATGAAACAACGCTATATGACCGAATCGCCAACTCCGACTGACTTAATGAACAATTCCCCGGTAACGGTATCGAATTCGATCGTCCGGCCGTAATTGCTCCCCACGTCCTCGGAAACGATGGGAATGTTCCATTCGCCCAGCACTTTGCGCACGGCCTCGACATTCTGCTTCCCGATATTGAGAAAATCCGTATTCGATTTGTGGATAAACATTCTCGCCCCGCCGGCGATCTTCGCGATCATCCTCGACTGCTGCGCGCCTGCGCGGAGCAGGTCATTTAACATATCCTGAAGACATGTATCCGCAAACTTCATCCGGTTCGAGTTTTTTGTGAGCCGCGAACTGTCCGGCATCATCACATGGGCCATCCCGCAGATTTTTATTGTGCGGTCATATAACACAACCCCCAGACAGGAACCGAGCCCAAGGGTTGATATTTTTTGCGGGGAACGGCAGAGTTTGTAATCCGCCATTCCCACATGTACTATTTCACTCATACTGCTTTTGTATCTCCCACAACATTTTCTATGTTCAGCAAAGAAATAAGGTTGTCACCGTTTTTACCAATGCCGGCAAGATACGCCGCGTTTTTCTCATCGAGCTTAAAGGAAGGCGTCTCGATCGTATTCGGATCGAGGTTCACAACTTCCCGCACCTCATCGACTACGACTCCTACCAGCGACTGGTCCTCGAGTTTCAAAATGATGATCCTCGTGGCGCCGGCATACTCGTCCGAGGCAAGCCCGAACCGCTTCCGAAGGCTCATAACAGGCACAACCTCACCGCGGAGATTGATGACTCCCACATAATATGGCTGGGATTTCGGCACCCGCGTAATCCTCTGCATACGCACGATGTTGTCAACATATCCGATATTGATCCCATACTGTTCATCCCCGATACGGATCACAATATACTGTATTTCATCCACCACTGCTTCGTTTATCATTCCATCCATCGGCTTACCTCTTTTCTAGATTAATGTATTCGTATCAAGGATGAGTGCCACTTCTCCATCGCCCAGGATTGTTGCGCCGCTGAACAGCTTCGCATTCGTGATGTGGCGTCCCATCGACTTGATAACGGTTTCCTGCTGACCTAAAAGCTTATCTACGGCAAGGCCAATCCTCTGGTCACCTTTTTTCACAACAACGATGATCTCTGACTCATCTTCACTGCTCTTTTCATAATCTTCCATCTCAAGTACTTCACTCATCCGAATGATCGGAATCACGCTGCCGCGCAGATGGATGACCTCTTTGGACTGAACAAGCTTGATCTCATTCTGCATCACATCTTCGATCGTGTCCACGTTGCCGAGAGGGATCGCGTATTTTTCATCGCCCACTTCCACCATCAGCGCCTGTATGATCGCCAGTGTGAGCGGAAGCTGGATCGCAAATGTACTTCCCTGTCCTTTGACCGACCTCGCTTCAATACTTCCGCCGAGCGATTCGATCTTTGTCTTTACAACATCCAGTCCGACGCCCCGCCCAGAAATATCAGAAATCTGATCTGCCGTGGAGAAACTCGGGCGGAACAAAAGATCGATGAAATCTTTATCGCTCATCGTCTCCGCCTGCTGCTCTGTGATCGTCCCGCGCTCAAGCGCTTTATTCTTTACTTTTTCCGTATCAATACCCGCGCCGTCGTCACGGACTTCGATCGTCACGTTATTTCCATCCTGATAAGCATCCAGGAAAATAGAACCAACTTCAGGTTTGCCCAAACGGACACGCTCCGCGTTACTCTCGAGGCCGTGGTCTGCCGAGTTTCTTAGCAGGTGCATCAACGGATCCCCTAATTCATCAATAACCGTACGGTCTAATTCCGTATCCTCACCGGACATATACAGCTCCATCTTTTTATCCAGCTTGCGGTTCAAGTCACGGATCATACGCGGAAAACGGTTGACGACGCTCTCGATCGGCACCATCCTTACTTTCATCACGGATTCGTGCAGATTCGTCGTCACGCGCTCCAGATACTCTATGTTTTCATGGAACGCCTGGCTGCGTCCCTCGTTCGTATCCTCGCCGGACTCCCGCGCCGCGTCCGCAGAAGAAACCGATACGAGCGCGTTCTTCGCAATGATGAGCTCACTCACCAGATTCATCAGTACATCCAGTTTATCAATATCGACACGCACGGAGCGGCTCGTCACCTTTCCTTTTGCCGCTGCCGCCGGTGGCGCCTGGGCTGCCTTTTTCGGCTCATTCTTCTCCTGTGCCTTGACCGGTGCCTCATCTTTTTTTGCTTCCTCTTTCGCGGTCTCCCCCGCCTCGTACTTGAATTCCTCCACACAGACGGCCGCGATCTCTGAAACGCTCATGATCAGATTCCTGACATTTTCCTTACTCTCTTCTGTCGCCAGGATCCAGCTGAAATCCAGGTCAAACTCTTCATCCTCGATCTGCTCCGTCGTCGGCAGCGACTTGATGAGTTCACCTTTGCTCTCCACGGCCTTAAATACCAAAAACGCTCTCGCCGCTTTCAGTATACAGGACTCCTGGAGATATACCGTGACGCCGAACACATTCTGTCCGTCTTTTTTCGCTTTTTCCATCGAACCGATCTCATATTCGGAAACAGGGATCCGCTCAAATTTATTTTCCCACACACGGGAATCTGACCCGGAAGCAGATGACGCACTCGCCGCCGGCGCGCTTTCCTCTTTCTTTTCCCCGCCGCCGTTTGTCTCTTCTTCAATCACCTCATTTAAGTCATGAATGATATCTTCATTGTCCTCGGTACCTTCGCTTCCGGTCTGCAGTATAACGTCCAGATACGACTCCAGGGCATCCAGTCCGCGGAACATAATATCAACCAGTTTCGCGTTCGCTTTCATATTGCCGTTTCGGATCTCCTGAAAAACATTTTCCAGGTCATGCGTCAGACGCTGCATCCTGACAAACCCCATCGTTCCAGCCATTCCCTTCAGTGTATGGGCAGCACGGAATATCTCGTTGATCGTATCGTCATTTTCCGGATCTTTTTCAAGGTCCAATATGTGTTCGTTCAAACTCTGCAAATGTTCTTTTGTTTCATCGATAAATAGTTCTAAATATTGACTGGTATCCATCCTTATCCTCCATTCTATAGTATTCCTATCTTACCCTTTTCACCAACAAGTCTGCCACGTCCGTCAAGTCTGCGACGACATCTACTACACCAGCCTGGGCAACAGACCGCGGCATACCATATACCACGCACGTCTCCTTGCTCTGTCCCACCGTATAGACATCTTTCACCTGTTTTAACTGTAACAGTCCCTTTGTCGCATCGCTCCCCATGCCAGTCAGCACCGCGCAGATGATCTTTTTGTATCCCGAATTCATCAGGGATTCCAGAAAAATATCCGCACACGGGCGAAGTCCGTTCCTCGCCGGTTCTTTACTCACAGTAAACCGGTGTCCCTTGCTGCCGACAGTTTCCACACGCAGCTGGTTTCCCCCTTTCGCCACATAAACAATATCATTTTCCAAAACAACTCCATCCGCCGCCTCCAACACCTTACAGGGACTCATCTCATTAAGACGGTCCGCCAGCGACCCGGTAAACCCTTCCGGCATATGCTGTACGACGACGACCGGACAGCCAATGTTCCCGGGTATCAATGGGATCACAGACTGGAGCGCTTTTGGCCCGCCCGTGGAAGAGGCGATAAAGATCAGCTTATCACGCGCGTCCCCGGACAGGATACTGCTTTGTTCTTTTTTTCTAATGGACCTGGTCTGCATCGGCTGCTTGCGCGAGCCATGCAGAGGATGGTTCAGACGAAACGCGCATTGGATCTTTTCGCAGAGCTGGGTTTTAAACTCCACCCTGCCGTTCGGCCCTCCGGGTTTTTTCACAAAATCGTAGGCCCCCAGTTCCAATGCCCGCAAGGTCTCCGCCGTACTCTGACTGGCGATCGAACTCACGATCAGCACCGGTATCTTGTACTCACACCGGTTCAAATACTCCAAAAAACCGACCCCGTTCAATTTCGGCATATTGATATCAAGCAAAATCAGATCGTACTGATTTCCCTCTTTCAGAAGTTGTATGGCCACATAACCATTTTCGGCAGTATCCGCAACACATACACCAGATTCTTTTTCTATTATATCAGACATCATGTTTCTCATAAGTGCAGAGTCATCAATTAATAAAATTTTTTTCATGATGGGAACATTAATTTCCTTTCTCTCAATCTTCTTGCTCTTCCTGCTGCATCTCTGTCTGTGTTTCCTGCTGCCAACCCCATCGGTTTTTTATTCTTCTCCGCTGTTCCTCAAACACATATTTTACGACAAGCTCCTGTTTTTCCTTTTCCATCTCAAAAAATTCACACCGCAGCTCGATCTCACGCATGCCTTCAAATGAGATATCCGCCACGGCTACCACTTTTGCCATACAACAAAAAGAAACCGTCCTATCCTCAAACTTGAGGGGAAACGATACTTCCACAATACGGTTCGGTTCTATTTTCTGGCTGCACTGGAATCTCACACCGCCGCCGCTGATATCGGTAAGCATTCCCCTCTCCCAGTTTCCCAGATAACTTTCTAATTTTGTCAGGTACATCTCCATCGTTTCCGCGTCTTCAAACTCGTGCGTCCGAATGAAATCCCGAAGCGCCCGCTCCTCGCTCGAAACGGTGCGGTAACGCATTTTGAGCGTACAATCCAAGCGGAAAAACTGCCGCCGCTGAAACTTTTCCAGCGGGGTGATAAGTTCCACATCCACGACAAAAACCTTTCCCTCACGAAAACGGCGCACGATCTTTGCCCGTGTTTTATAAAGCTCTGTTGACGTAAAAATACAGAGTTCGTACTCGTCCTGCAACTCGACGGGAATGAGCCTGCTCTCAAACATCGGCGCGGAAATCCTCAGCGCCCTTCTTCCATCATAATCTATCACGCTACTCGCATATGTATCTTCGGACAGTTTCCTGCGCACCGAACTTTTTACGTGCGTCATATCAATCCGATCCCCTATGTTAATCACCGTTTTCTGCATCCATTCTCTCCTATCTGCCTATCTGCGATTCAAACTTCCCAAAGAGTGGGGATTATTTCATAAACCTCATGCGGATCACACTCGAAAATAATTTTGCGATCCCGACATGTTTTTCCTTTTCTATCGACTGATCATCGAGCGATAACGCGATGCGCCTCAGCGCTTTGGCACAATCCGCTGTCGGATGGCTGATACTGATAGGCGCCTGCCGCATGACCGCCCGCTGCATATTTCTATCATATGGCACCGTTCCTAAAAATTCCACTTCAATATCCAAAAATTTTCTGGCTACCACACCAAGTTTCTCAAAAAGTTCCGCGGCCTCCCATTCCTCCCGCACCTGGTTCGCGACCATTTTTACGACCGTCTGGTTCGGCTGGTAAGCCGCTTTGCGGTTTAACAGTTTCATCAGCGCGTACGCATCCGTGATCGAAGTGGGTTCCGGCGTAGCCACAAGGAGGATCTCCTCACTGGCCGCCACAAAATCCAAGACGGTATCGTTCACACCTGCTCCCGTATCTACGATGATCACGTCTGCCACACGGTCCAGATCATCGAGTTTACGGATCAGGGAAAACACCTGCTCCCTCGTCAGGTTCGCCAGCTCGTGAATACCGGAACCACCAGAAATAAATCCGATATCTTCAGGCCCGTCGGTAACGACATCCCGCACCGTCTTCCCCCGGTACATCAAATCCGCAAGGGTGTATTTGGGCCGGATACCGAGCATGATCTCTATGTTTGCCAATCCAAAATCGGCATCAAAGATCAACACACGCTTTCCCAGACGGCTCAGCTGTACAGCCAGATTTACGGTCAGGCTGCTCTTGCCAACACCGCCTTTGCCGCTTGTTACCGCAATGACTTTCGCAGTCCTCTCCTGTTCCGGCTGTAAGTCATTGTCTCTGATCATATTTCTCAATCGTTCCGCCTGATCCACTATGACTTACCTCCTAATAACTTTTTCGCAATCTTTTGATTATCTACCATTCCAATGTCATCGGGAACATTTTGCCCCCATGTCACATATGACAACGGCCGGTTCGTGTGCATCCGCATGTTCAACATGATCCCCGCCGAAGACGTCTCATCTAATTTCGTAAAGATCATGCTGTAATCCGTAATTTTGGAATAAATATCTGAAATCTGTTTTAAGTCGTTGTATTTCGTCGCCGCGTTCAACACGAGGTACACTCCCCGCTTCGAGATCGGAACCTGATCGAGCAGGCGGCTCAACTCGTCCAACTGCTCTTTGTTATTATGGGAACAGCCAGCCGTATCAATCAGACACATATCGTACTGATCCAGATCGTCCAACATCTCGCCCAGCTCCTCTGGACGGTAAACGACACTGAGCGGTACGCTTAAAATATTGGCGTAAGTCTTCAGCTGCTCCACCGCGGCGATCCGGTACGTATCTGCCGTCACAAGCGCGATATTCATTTTCTTCTCAAGCTTTAATTTTGAAGCGATCTTCGCAATCGTCGTCGTTTTTCCTACACCAGTAGAACCAAGAAGGAACACGTATTTCGCGCCCGCTTCTTCCACGTCTTCCAGTAAATAAGGCTGCCCGGTCATCAAAATGATCTTCTGATAGATCGCGCCTAAAATCTGATCCAGCGCGGCATCCTTGGGCAGCGACCGGTCAATTTCTTCCATCAACTGGTCAATGATCGACTGATCCACCTCATTTTGCGTCATCTGTTTACGGATCAGATCCTTACAGGCATCCGCTTTACTTTTCTCCTTTGGCTCTTCTTTTTGTACCGCCTCTTCTTCTTTTTTCCCTTCCTTCTCTTCTATGGCATTCTTTTTCTCTTCTTCTACCTTTTCCGAAATCTGTTTTTCGATCATTTTCTGCAGACTGTTCAGTTTTTCTTCTATGACCGCCACATTTTTTGATTCCTCATTTTCATCTGCCACGATGTCCGGCACGAACTTCGGGGCCGTAAGATCCAACCTCACCCCCGCCTGTTCGGACTCTTTCGCCTCATGTCCTCCGCCATTCGCATCATAAACGATATTTTCATCCAGCGCGGCGGTCACCTCGACCTTTCCTTTGACAAAAAGCTTTGATAACCCTTTCGGCTGGATTTTTTTTATATTCATGACAACAGCGCCCGCTCCGAGCTCTTCCTTTGCCATCTCGATTGCTTCTTTTTCCGTTTTTGCCAGAAACTTTTTAATGATCATTCAACTGTCACCATCCCAACTGACTGAAGTTCTACGTCTGAATCAATCTCATTATAAGATAATACATGCAGATTCTTAAACTGCTCCATCGTAAGATGCTTAAAATACATCCTCACGATCGGCGATGTAATAATGATCTGCGTGCGGCCAAGTTCCTCCAGTTTCCCGCTCTCTTCCTGCAGCGACGACATTAGCTGGGCGGAGTAATCCGGATCAATCGCCAGATAGGAACCCTGCTCCGTCTGTTTTACAGCGTTCATGATCTCCTGTTCCACCTTCGGATCCAGTGTGATCACACTCGTTGCCTCGTTCTGAGTAAAGTATTTATTTGAAATGGCCCGCTTGAGATTCTGTCTCGCGTATTCAGTCAAAATATCCGCGTCGTGCGTCGTCGGCGCATAGTCCGCCAGCGTCTCAAATATCGTGATCAGGTCGCGGATCGAAATTCCTTCCATCAGCAGGTTCTGCAATACCTTCTGGATCTCACCGACACTGAGCATTTTCGGCACCAGTTCGGAAATCAGCGTCTCATTCGCCTCTTTCACATTGTCGATCAGGTTCTGTACATCCTGTCTCGTCAGAAGTTCGTGTAAGTTGCTGCGGATGATTTCCATCAGATGCGTCGCAATGATCGACGGCGGATCGACAACCGTATAACCTAACGACTCAGCCCGCTCGCGCTGCCCTTCCGTGATCCAGATCGCCGGCAGATGGAATGAAGGCTCAAACGTAGGGATACCGGTCAGTTCTTCCTCGACATATCCTGGATTCATCGCCATATAATGGTCAAACAGGATCTCCCCCTCACTGACCGGAACGCCCTTGATCTTTATGACATACTGGTTCGGGTTCAGCTGTATGTTATCGCGCAGACGGATCATCGGCACAACGCAGCCGAGTTCCAGCGCGATCTGTCTTCGGATCATAACGACACGGTCGAGAAGGTCACCGCCCTGGTTCACATCCGCAAGCGGAATGATCCCGTAGCCGAATTCCAGTTCGATCGAGTCCACTTTAAGAAGGGAAGTGACATTTTCCGGCCGTCTTATCTCCTCCGCCGACTCCTCCTCTTCACTCACTTCCATATCGGTCTCCTCCATCTCTAACTCGTTCATGATCATGCGGGACACAACGATAAAGAACACGCCGTAACCGCAGAAAATAACAATGTTCATTGGTGTAAAAAGACCGAGGCCGATCAGCGCGAATCCAACGATCATCAGAACTTTCGGCGTACTGAGAAGCTGTTTTTGCAAAATGCCGCCGATGTCCGCCTCCTTCGACCCCTTCGTCACAAGGACACCGGTCGCGAGTGAGATCATCAGCGATGGGATCTGGCTCGTAAGTCCGTCACCGATCGTGAGGATCGAATAGTTCTGCAGCGCGGCCGAAGCTTCCATACCGTTCATGAGCATACCGATGGCAAGTCCGCCGATAAAGTTGATCACCGTGATGATCAGCCCCGCGGTGGCGTCACCTTTTACGTATTTGGTGGCACCGTCCATCGCGCCGAAAAACGCGGATTCTGACTGGATCTTTTCCCTCCGGTCCTTTGCCTCTTCGTCTGTGATCGCCCCGGTATTCAGATCGGCGTCGATCGCCATCTGCTTACCCGGCATCGCATCCAGTGTAAACCGGGCCGTTACCTCGGATACACGTTCGGATCCTTTATTGATGACCATGAGCTGAACGATGATCAGGATCAAAAATACAACAGCGCCGACGACGAGATTACCGCCGCCCACAAAATTACCAAATGTGCTTACGACATTTCCCGCCTCGCCCCTCAGTAATATATTTCTCGTCGAACTGACGTTGAGCGCGAGCCGAAACAGCGTCGTCAAAAGCAGCAATGTTGGGAACGATGACATATCAAGCGGCTCTCTGGCAAACAACGCACTAAACAGCGTCAGCATGGATATGGCAATATTCGCCGTAAACAATATATCCAGCAGTACCAGTGGAACCGGAATGATCATACATAATATTGGTACCAAAACAAAGCATCCTAAAATGATGTCCTGCTTTTTCATGTCCGTTCCACCTCCCAGTCTTTCTTCTTTCCATTATAATCTTTTTCTCGTAATTTCACAATCTTAAATTTTACCTTGTATACTATAAACATAAGCGAGTACCTCTGCCACCATCTGATACAATTCCGGCGGGATCTGGTCCCCGATTTCCACATTGTAATATAACATACGCGCGAGCGGCTTATTTTCCACGATTTCTACATGACTGAGCCTAGCGGTGTTCTTGATCTTTTCCGCCAGAAAATCGGCTCCCTTCGCCAGCACAACAGGCGCTTCCCCCAATGATTTGTCATATTTTACCGCTATCGCAAGATGGGTCGGGTTTGTGATGACGACGTCCGCCTCCGGGACACTCTGCATCATACGCCTTCTGGACGCCTCCTGCATCTTACTCCGGATCCTTCCTTTGATCTGCGGATTTCCCTCCGTGTTCTTATACTCATCTTTTACTTCCTGCTTCGTCATCTTCATGTCATTTTTAAATTTTCTTCTCTGATAATAAAAATCCACGGCGGCCAATATCATAAAAACAATACTGATCTTGAACCCGACGCCGATGACCGTATCGACGATCAGCAGTACCGCCGCCCACAGATCCAGCTGGTAAATATTCGTAACAAGTCCCCACTCATCCTTCAGGGAAGAGTATACCACGTAAAACAGCACGCCGAGCTTAGCTACGGATTTAAAAAGATCAAATACCTTGTCTTTCGAAAACATCCGCTTAAAACCGGAAAACGGATTTATTTTCGACATCTTTGGCTTCAGCGGCTTCATCGTCGGCTTCCACTTGACCTGCACCACGTTCACGACAAAAGCCGCGACGAGTGTCAGCGCCAGGATCGGCCCCGCGGTCAAAAGGATTTCCCGTCCAGCCAGCGCGAGCGTCTGCATGGAACGGCCCAGCGTAAAATCACCGGCAAACTCACTCATATTGCCAAAATAGATGCGGAACGTACCGAGCATCCGGTTACTCATAAATCCGCCAAAAACCTTGAGACATACAAACATCAAAAGCAGGAGTACCGCCACGCCAACGTCCTGGCTTTTCGCCACCTGGCCTTCCTTTCTGGCATCATCCAGCTTTTTCGGTGTGGCGTCCTCTGTCTTCTCGCCACTCTCGCCATCTTTGGCAAAAAACTGAAGATTGTATGGTATCATATACAAATCTCCTCCACTAAGGCGTAAATGACTGATAAACGTCCAATACGACTTCTTTCATTTTCCCAAAAACAAAATCGGCAATCACAGGGATCGTCGGAACGAGGATCACCAAAAGTAAAATACCGACAAGCACTTTTACCTGCATACCGACGACAAACATGTTCATCTGGGGCGCCGCCCGCGACAACACGCCGAGAACGACATTGATGACGAGCATGCAGGCGAAGATCGGCAGTACGATACGAAATCCGATCATAAAGTAATTTACCATAAACTCGATCGCCATATTCGTGAGATCCCCGCTAAACACGGCCTGTCCGACATTAAAATACTGGAATGTGTCCACGATCGCACGGATGATGTAATGGTGCATGTTTGAGACGATGAGGATGAGCATGACAAGATACGTATACATGTTACCCGTTACGGTAACCTGTATGCTCGTGATCGGATCGAACATACTAGCCATCGAAAAGCCCATTTCCATATCCATCAACTGCCCGGCAAATGTTACAATATACATACAGATATTGCACATAAACCCTAATACGAGCCCGACCGCGCATTCTTTTAACACAAGTCCCGAAAAACCAATGATACCAGTATATTCTACCGCCGCCGCCGGAATCGCCTGGATCGTAATGATCGCCAGCACCATACTGACAACAGCTTTCCATTTCACCGGTATCGTCTGATAACTAAAAAACGGAGCCGCCACGACAAAAGAGGAAATACGAATGAGCACGAGAAGATAAAACTCAAGATTCTCCACTGTAAAATTCATATGGATTCCTCCTTACTGTAAGCCCTCTCTCACTTGACCAAAATAGAAAAACTCTCACAGAGCATCTGCAAAAACTCCACACAGTTACTCATGATCCAGCTTCCGGTCAGCATAAGGACAATAAAGATTGCCAGCAGCTTCGGCACAAACGTAAGTGTCTGCTCCTGAATGGACGTGACAGTCTGAAAAATACTGATGACCAGACCTACGATAAGGGAGACGAGCAACAATGGCGCAGAACACTTTATGATGACCCATACCATTCTGGATGATAGTTCTGCTACGTCTGCTTCTGTCATAGGATCCGCCTCCTTCCCTCTCTATGAAAAATATCAGGATCGTCTCATACGCTAATTATAAAAAGTTCTCACGACCTGCCCGATCACGAGATCCCAGCCATCGGCCAGCACAAACAGCAAGATCTTAAACGGCATCGAAATCGTCGTCGGCGGCAGCATCATCATACCCATCGACATCAGGGTAGAAGCCACAACCATATCGATCACGATAAACGGCAGATAGATCAAAAATCCCATGATAAACGCCTGTCTTAGCTCACTGATCATAAATGCCGGAAGCAGCACGACCGTCGGAATATCCTCCTCGGAATCAATTTCCCGGTCCTTTCCCTCAATCTCCAAAAAAAGCTTAAGATCCGATCGGTTCGTCTGGTCAAACATAAATCCCCGGATCGGTTTTAAACCCGCGTTAAGTGCCTCTTCCTGTGTCAATTGTCCCTGTTCAAACGGCTGCACACAGTTGGTGTTGATATCCGATATGACGGGTGACATGATAAACAGTGTCAAAAACAACGCAAGCCCAGTCAGCACCTGATTGGGCGGCGTAGTCTGCGCCCCCAGAGCGGAGCGCACAAAATGCAGCACCACAATGATCCTCGTGAATGAAGTCATCATAATAACGATCGAAGGTGCCAGCGATAAAACCGTCAAAACAAGAAGCATCTGTAAGCTGGCCGACAAACTGGTGCTTCCTGCATTTGAGGAAATATTAAATTCAAACTTGTCAGGATCTGAGGGATCACTGACACCGCCAGTCGAACTGCCCTCGATCTCGTCTACACTGGACTCGGACCGAACCGGTGCCGCATGAGCAATTGCACCACAAAAAAAGGTCAATATGCATAGTACCGTAAATAGAGACACTCCTTTGCATACAATTGAAAACCATCTCTTATGTGTTCTCATAATACCAACCTTTTCTCATTTTTTGTCTTCTTTCTTTTTTACCTTGGATACAACCTTGCCCATCACTTCCATAAAGGACACATTGGGCAACGATGTATCCGCCTTCTGCAAATCCAGCTGCTCTTCCTCCAGCGAAGTGAAAAACGTAATATTATCCTTCGTCACGCCGATGGAATAGTACCGATCCCCAAGCTTTATGATCTGGATATACTTATTCGGCGCGATCTTAAACGTCTCGATCACTTTGATATTACTCGAATGCGACTGGATGGCACCTGACTTGGCAATCCATTTTGTAGCATAATACGTCGCAGCAAGCACGAGTATAAAAACAACAACCATGCCGAGAAGCTGCAGTATATTATTTCCCATATTAGCCAATTGCTTTCTTCACAGCTTCCAGCACACGGTCTGCCTGAAACGGTTTCACGATAAAGTCTTTCGCCCCCGACTGAATGGATTCGATAACCATAGCCTGCTGGCCCATCGCAGAACACATAATGATATTTGCCCCTGCATCGGACTCTTTGATCTTTTTCAAAGCCTGGATACCATCCATCTCTGGCATCGTAATATCCATCATGACTAAATCCGGTTTGGTTTCGTTATATTTCTCAACTGCGATCAAACCGTTCTCCGCTTCCCCGGCCACATCATAGCCATTCTTTGTTAAAATGTCTTTAATCATGACTCTCATAAATGCTGCATCATCACATATTAAAACACTTTTTGCCATTGTTATTCTCCTCCGTGATTAATCTTTAATAATTTCAGTTACGCGTATACCGAAGTTCTCTTCGATCACGACAACTTCACCTTTAGCTACAAATTTGCCATTCACTAATACGTCAATGGGTTCTCCGGCAAGTTTATCAAGTTCTATGATCGTTCCCGGTGAAAAATCCAATATCTCTTTTATTGATTTACTGGTTCTTCCGAGTTCGACTGTAACCTCCAGCGGCACATCCATAATAAGATCAATGTTTTCTGGAGCAATGCCGTCTAAATTCTGCACAGGCATAAAACTTTGGAATTGGGCAGGCTGTATACTCAAATCCTGCGGCATACCATACATCGGCATCCCTCCCATCGGCTGCTGCATCCCCATCATCGGCTGCTGCATCGCTGGCTGCGGCTGTGGCGCTGCCTGTGCAGCTGCTGGCTGTGGTGCGGCCTGTGTGGCCGGCTGGGATGCCTGCGGCTGTGGTGTAGCTGCCGGCTGCGGCGCCGATTCTGCTTCTTCGCCCTGCATCGTATCTTTAAACCTCTCGTATACCATACGCGCAAACGGTATCGGATATAACTGTATGATCTCGCTATCAATCAAATCTCCGATCACCATTTTAAACGAAACCTGCGCATACAGATTTCCAATCATATCCGCCAAAACATCCTGAAGTCCTGCGTCATCGTCAAAATCCACACGGATCGACGTCGGAGGACTGATATCTACCATCTCATTTATCATCGTCGACATCGAAGTAGCAGACGAACCCATCATCTGGTTCATCGCCTCGCTGATCGCACTCAGGTGAAGATCTGACAATTCCACGTCGGTATTCGTTCCGTCCCCGCCCATCATCAAATCTGTAATAATCTTTACATCGCGCTCTTTCAACACCAAAACATTCCGGCCTTCCAACCCCGTCCGGTAAGCTATGTAAACAAATACACAAGGCGCCTGATTCCGCTCCTTTAAATCGTCAACGGTTACATAGGAAAGTGCCGGTGTCGTTATTTCCACGCGGTTATTAAGCAATACTGATAATGTTGTAGCCGCCGTACCCATGCTGATATTTGCAATCTCGCCTAACGCATCGCCCTCTTCTGGAGACAAACGTTCTTCGGAGCTAGCTGAAGCAGAAGAAACATCTGTGCCCGCACTCGCTGCAGCATCTGCATCTGGTTCGGAATCCGCACCACCGAGCAAAGCATTAATCTCTTCTTGCGATAACATTCCATCCATGCCATTTTACTCCTCTCTGTATACTGATTTAATCTTAACTGCATATGCGTCATTGTACGCTCCGGGCAATGCAGAAAATTTCTTAAGATTACCGACGAAAATATCCAATTCGTCTTCCAATCTCGTGTCAACTTTTATAATATCCCCTACCTGTAAATGAATAAAATCATTGACCGAAATCGCGCTTCGTCCCATAACAGCTCTCACAGGAATTTGTGCCCGGTTCAGTGTATCTTCAATCAACTCGCGGTAAGCCTCGTTGCTCTTAACATCCGCTGTCGAATACCAGTATTTCGTATTGATCTTATCAATTACCGGCTCTACGACCGTATAAGGAATACAGATATTCATCAAGCCCTCTACTTCTCCGATCTTAATATTCATCGTAACGATTGAAGTCATTTCATTCGGGGAAACAAACTGGGCAAACTGCGAGTTCGTCTCGATCCGTTCCAACGTAGGCTCTAATTCCTGTACATTAGCCCAGGGTTCTACGAGCAGATTTGTACAGACACTAAGGATTCCCTCAATAATCGTCAACTCAATTTCCGTAAATTCCCTTGCTTTTTCCAGCGGCACGCCGCTCCCTCCGAGCATCCGGTCCACGATCGTATACCCTAATCCGCTCGCCATTTCCAGAATAACCGTCCCTTCCAGGGGAGCAAAATTTACGACTCCGAGCAGGACGGGATTTGACAAGGAATTCGAAAACTCCTGAAACGTTGCCGCCTCTGCGTGCATCACCTCTACCTGTACACTCTTCCTCAAATATACAGGAAGGCTTGTAGACACCAATCTGGCATAATGCTCAAATATAAATACCAATGTACGCAAGTGGTCTTTAGAGAATTTGGATGGCCTGGCAAAATTGTAATCTTTTACCTGCTTTTCTTCCACCTCCTCGGATATCGCTGGATCGAACTCACCATTATTCAGGGCGGAAAGCAAACTATCAATTTCGCTTTGCGACAACACATCCGCCATTCTTTTCACCTCACTGTATCACAGATTACGGGATGTCCTCAAGTAACATGACACCACGTTTTATATTATACCATAAATCCATTCTAAGATAAAGTATTTTCTTCAAAAAATATTATTGGAACATATACCCTAATAGGGAAATACGTACAATACATTTCGAATCATAGAATTCCTGTATTTTTGCGAGCGCCAGTTCTTTCACCGTATTCTCATTCAAGGACTGGATCGTCTGCTCGGAAATCGCCTCCTTCACGCAGTCCACGACATATACCGTAGCCTCTTTGACCGATTCCGAGATATCACTGTAATCATCTGCTTCTTTGTTAAAGGAAACAGAAATTCCTTCGAGAATGACATAATGAGACTCCCCGTCATCACCCTGCTTTAAGTTGATCGTCTGTTTGTTCTCAAAAGGGATGTCAAACGGTTCCAGATCTTTTACATCATAGTTTTTATCTTCTTCTTTCTCCAGTTCCAGATCGATCACCGATGCCACTTTATCCACAAGCTTATTCGTCTTATTCATAGCCGGAACAATAGAGAAAACCATAATAATCGTAAGTACCAGATTAAGCACCGTAGATGCCATGATCACAATCGTCAGTATATTCTTTTTCATAACAGCCTCCTAATCATTCTCTGTATAAATCTTTATTTCCACGCGGCGGTTTTTCGCACGTCCATTTTCCGTTTTATTGTCCGCCACCGGATCGTACTCGCTTTTCCCTGCCGACTCAAGCGTCTTCGGATCTAAGTTCTTTTCGTCCACGAAATACTGCCAGACCCTCGTCGCCCTCGCCGTCGAAAGCCACATATTGTCCTCGAATTTCCCACTGGAGATCGGAACATTATCCGTATGGCCCTCGATCTTGATCTGATGTTTATCATATATTTTCAATATGTCGCCGACTTTACTCAGGACACTGCGCGCTGACCGCTTGATCTCATCGGATCCAGAGTCAAACAGGATCGCTCCATTCAGTGAAATCTGGACATACTGGAACTTCTCATCCATATTGACGTTGATCATATCCTCTACCTTTTTGTTCGACGCCATTCCGGACACTTCCTCATACAACGTTTCCGTTTTCTGCTTTAACTCTGCCAGCTTCTCTTCTTCGAATTTGTCCTTCTCGGATTTCTCCGCCGTATCCTGGTCCTCTGTCGGCTTCTCCCCGCTGTTTTCAAATTCATTGAAGTACTGCTCCACCGACACCTTCTGGCTCGTGCCGCTGGATACAAAAGCACCCTCTCCTACCGCATCTCCGCCGCCATCAAAAATATTGATCTTCTCGGAAAACGATGCGACGATCTGTTCATACTTATCCGCATCTACGGTAGACATGGAAAACAGGAGAACGAAAAAGCAAAGCAGCAAATTCATCAGATCGGCAAACGTATTGATCCATCCGCCTTCGATGGATTGTGGTTCTTCTCGTTTCTTCCTCGCCATTATCCCTCACCGCCTTGACCGGCACCGCCGTCATCACTGCCGCTCAACGCCTCTTCGCGGAGTTTTGGTGCCAGGAATGATTTCAGTTTCTCCTCGATCACTCTCGGGTTCTCTCCCGCCTGGATCGAAAGGATTCCCTCGCAAATGACTTCTTTCGTCATGATTTCCGTCGCATTGATCGCCCGGAGTTTCGACGCGATCGGGATACTGATCCAGTTTGCCAGCAGGGAACCGTACAATGTCGTGATCAACGCCACCGCCATGTTCGGCCCGATCGAACTCGGATCGTCCAAAAGCTTCAGCATGTTGATCAATCCGATCAGCGTACCGATCATTCCCCAGGCAGGTCCCATCGCCGCCAGACCGTCCCAGAAACTGATCACTTTGTTATGCCTTCGCTCCACACAACTCAAGTCCGTCTCTAAAATGCTCGTAACAAGCTCCTGATCGGTACCGTCTACGATGAGCATGATACCCTTTTTCAAAAACTCGTCGTCGATGTCGGATGCCGCCTCTTCCAGCTGCAGAAGCCCTTCTTTTCTTGCGACATTCGCTAAGTCAATAATAGTATGTATGACCTCTCCCTCATTACTCTCTGGCGTCTTCATGATAAGACCGACCGATTTCAGGGAGGCGATCAGCCCTGGTATACTGTCTGCCATCGTCAGCATACAGAATAACGACCCCATGACCGTAATAAGGAAGGACGAAAAGTCCCAGAAGTTATTCAGCGCCGCAAATCCCTGATCTCCCGATACGATACCGTAAACCACGGCTGCCGCACAACCGACCAAACCTATAATTGATGCTAAATCCAAGAAAATACACCACCTTAATCTTTTTTGTCTATATGTTTTGGAAAATTTCTCTCCGATATGATTTTACTAAATTTTTTATCTCTTGTCTACTCTCTTTTACAATTATTTTTTTTCCCGTTGTAAGTGTGACAACCGTATCCGGTGACTCCTCAACTGTCTCGATCAAGTCGGAATTCAAGGTAAACGGTTTCCCGTTCATCCTCGTGATGTCAATCATAACGTCCTCTCCTTCCCGCGCAAATCACCACGTCCGTGCAAGTGTCTGGATTTCATCCCACGCATTTTCATTATAACATAAAACACAAAAAAGGGAAACCTTTTGTTTCCCTTTTTTCAATTTAATCAAGCTTAAGTGCATTATCGTTTCAGATTGATCAGTTCCTCCAAAAGCGTATCTGATGTCGTGATCGTTCTTGAATTCGCCTGGAATCCACGCTGTGTCGTGATCATGTTTGTAAACTCCGTCGCGAGATCCACATTAGACATCTCCAAGGCGCCGACAGAAAAACTGCCGATCTCTGTAATATCCTTACCAACCCCGTCAAATTCGCCGGAATTGAGCGTAGCTGCGAACAAACTGTTTCCCTGTGCCTCCAAACCAGATGGGTTCGGGAACGACGCTACCGCGATCTGTCCGAGCAGTTTATTGTCACCGTTGTCATAGACAGCATAAATCCTGCCGTCTGTTCCGATTGAAAAGCCGTTGAGCTGGCCAGCCGCGTTTCCGGCATTATAACCGTTCCGGTCTCCTCGTTTTGGATCGACACTACACGTCCCGCTCGTCGCGTACTTCGTCAATCCAGAAAAATCAATGTCAATACCGCCGATCGGAAACGGATTATTTTCCGTAGCTCCGTCATTCAATGTGAGGTTCAGAATACCCGGCACCTCTCCTGTTACACTGACAAATTCACCCGTTGCCCCGTTAAATGTGAGAAGCGCCTCACTGTTCGGGAAGTGGAGAGTTCCATCAGGATCACACGTATACCCTGTCAGATCCTGACCTGCAAATGTCACATATTGTTCTGTCGTTTCATATACAGTATTTCCACTTTCATCCTGTGTGGCCCGTTTCAGTATGGATCCGTTCGCATCCAAAATATCCGTGAGAGAAACGCTGAACTGACTATCCGTCGTTTCATTTGCCAGCATTACCTTTAATTTCGCGGTATACTTATTTCCGACATTATCAAAAAACTGGATCGAAATCGGATAACCGGTTCCGTCAACACTATATGCTACTTCTTTATCCTTCGCGTCAATATTTCCCGAAAGTGTTACATTTCTCGTTGCCGTAGGCGGAGCCGACTGGTTTTCCGGCGACATCAGTTTCAGGGAATCAACGATGTCCTTGCGGATTTCACCGTTCTCATCGACGCCCCATCCGAGAACCGTCGCTCCATTCGTCGTGCAATAAAGCGTTCCGTCCGCATCGATATCAAGCGCACCAGATTTCGTGAAGTATGTAGCGCCATTACTTCTCACGACAAAGAACGCATCTCCGTTGATCATGAGGTCCATTCCGCGGTCAGTACGGTTTGTCGCACCATTTCCGCTCAGATCCACAGCGATCGTCGCTACATTGGCACCGAGTCCGATCTGCATCGCGTTCCGTCCTGCCGCGCCCGTGTTGGCATTCGGCCCGGTCGCGCCCTGTGTCGTCTGGTAGAATACGTCGGTGAAGTTTGTCGTACTCGCGCGGAAGCCAACTGTATTTACATTCGCAATATTGTTACCTAATACGTCCATCTTCGTCTGGTGTACTTTCAGGCCCGAAACACCAGACCACAATGATCTCATCATAATGATCACCCTCCAAAATTTCTTTTTATGAAGCCTTCTCAAGCATTCAAAGGCTTACATGCTTCCTGTCAAGGGCCAGCATGTTTTTACAAAAAGTCCTGCTTGCAATTTTAGTTGATTATCGCTCCATCGATATTGGTAAAAACTGCATTTGCCGTATCGTTTACGGCCGTCACAATGGTTTTGCTCCTGACGTTAAGAATAAATGCCAGATCGTCAACCATCACAAGGGATTCTGTCATTCCTTTTTCCACCGCCTGATCCGCCGCGTCTTCCAGTCTCGCTTTCTGCTCGTCTGAAATCGAAATATTACGCATCTCCAACCGTTTTACAGCATGTTTGGAAAACTTCACCTCATCTGCCGTATCGATCAGTACCCTGTCAAACGATTTCCCAGAACCACTCTGTTTCGTATCCGCCTTTTTCCCAGCGGAACCATTCGCCAGTTTTTGGCGCATTTCATCGATGGACGAAAAGTTATTATTTGTAATATTCATTCCTTTGTCCACCTCCTGAACGTTTACTGCGAACTGTCACCTTCGCCTGATCCTTCACCTTCACTACCCGCACCATCCCCTGTACCGGTGTCCGTAACCTTGATGGTTACTTTATCGATAACTGATGTGCTGTACGGATCATCAAAGTAGAGTCCTACCTGGTATTCGCCCGGATCCAACCCGTCAAGCGCACCCGGCCAGATTGAAAGCTTACCATCTTCATATTTCAGGTAATCCGACTTGACATATTCGCCGTTGATAACAACTGCTACGCTGTTCGCCGCATAAGAACCCTTTCCGAGATCGATCTCCACCACGACCGGCTTCTTATCCGATTTGTCATACACAGCTTCGGTCTTCTTCGCCGTCGGAAGAAATTCCTGGATCGCATAAAACGAATCCCTGACTTCCACAAGTTTATCAATCGAATAAAGCTCTCCGTTCACGGACATATAAGAATCCCCGTTTTTAATCGTGACGTAATCAACGACACCTTTCACTTCACTTACTTTTCCGTCGGAAGCAGTCGTATTTACTAATACATACTTGCCTACGAGGCTAAATGCCTGTGAATTCATCATGGTCTCATTTAGGTTCTGCATCTGCTCCAGTGCGGAGAACTGTGCGAGCTGTGCGATGAAATCAGTATCTTTCTCCGGTTCCAGCGGATCCTGATTTTTCATCTGGCAAACGAGCAATTGCAGGAATTCATCTTTTCCCAGATCTCCCCCCGGTGTACGGCTCGGTTGTTCGGATGTATTCGTACGATCCGTGCTAAACGTAAGCTCATCCAGTTTTGTAAGAATTCCATCGAGCGCTGTAGCCATATTCCCTCACCTCCTGTTTTCATTTCGTATCATCGACCACACGACTTCATCCTGTCTTCCCATGCTGCCTTACGTGTGTCCTGACTGGCGCTGTTATTATGCCGTATAATCAACTACACTGTTACCATCCTGTCTTTCCTCTGCTGTCACTGCGGACTCCTGCTCTTCGACATCTTCCACGGAATCAAATCGGAATCTCTTATTCTGCGGCTGTTTTTTCTGCGGATACCTGCCCTGCTCCGAATCCTCTGGATGTTTAAATCCAAATTCAGAAACATTTACCTCTACGGCATCTACTTTTAACCCCTGGCTCTCCAAATTTTCCCGGAGCACCGTGAGCTGGCTCTCTAACGCCTCTTTTGCCACCTGGTTCTGAACGGTAAGTGTCGCCGTCGCCATACCATTTTGCGATGTCACATTCAAATTGACCCTGCCCAGTGATTCTGGGTTGAGCTGAAGTTCCATACTGGTCGTCTGCGGAAGTATCCGGATCCTGACATGATTGACAACCTGCTCCACGATGTTAGCCATCGTCGTCTGCGGACTCACTGTTTCAGTATGCCTGACATTTTCAAACGATTCCGATAAGCGTTCCACAAACGCTCCGAGCGGACTTTCGATCTCACGGGCGGAAACTTCTTCCATCCCCCTCGATGCCGTCTGGCTCTCTCCCGGGAACGCATCCGATGCTCCTGACTCCTCGGACATTTCCACAACGACCGGGATCTCATCCTGAACACCTGCTCCAACCGTTTCAGGCATTGCCTCGGTTTCCGTATTCGAAACCATTTCCTTTGCCTGTTCCCCCGGATTGTTTACGAGCTGTCCAAGCTTCTCCGCGAAACTCTGTAAGATCATCGAATCTTCCTGCGTCAACTGAGACACGTCAACACCGAGCTCCTGCGACAGGATCTGTTCAATCCCTTTCATGATGTCACTCAATTCTCCCGACATCTGATCCGACATCAAAAACAGACTCGCGTCGTCCACGCCATGTACTTCCATGATAAATGCCTTGATATTCTCTACATTGACAGGCTGGATGGCCACCGTATCCTGTGCCATAAACAGCACGAGATCCATCGGGGTCAGACCGAGCTGCTCCAAAATATCTACGACATCTTCTTCACTCAGGCCGAATGTGTTACCCAAAAACTGAACAACCTTTGTCTCAACTTCATCCAGCTCGACATTCTCCACGACATTCTGATCCTTCGTATTATTTTTCAGAGAAATCTTATTCTGGTTAAAGTCATCCCGGGACGAACTAATGTCCTTCGCCGCATTCCCTACTTTTTGATCCGTCTGCTTCGCCGAAAAACGGTCATTGTTCTTTCCATCCAGTTTTGTCGTATTATGGGCCAAAAGGCTGTCAAATGAAGAGTTGCCAGCTTTCGCTGCCTTCCCGGCCGTCTTCGCCTGAACGAGGGACATGCTCTTTGCTATACTCTGCGTCTTCATCCTGCATCCTCCTTTCCAGACCGCTGGTCATAGACCTCGATCGGTCTTATTTTCGCTGGGAACAGTCCACACTTCAAACCTTCCCATGCAATATATATCGGTAACATCCAAAAGAATGTTAATGATATACCATCTTTTTGCCGTCCTATTTCGCCGTCATTTTTGTCGTGATCTGGGCGGCTGTCTCCGGCTCCATATTAGCCAGTATCTCCGCGCTCTTCGACTCCGTCATGCAATCCATGATCGAGGCCACTAACGTCAGGTCGCCCGACATCGTTTCCAAAATCCCCGCGGCCTGTGCCGGTTCCATTTTACTGTACAGCGTGGCCTGCTTTTTGATCTTCGCCGTGTACTGAAGATCCTCTACTACCTGTTTGTAAATAGCCGCTGCATTGTCCGGGTCGATCTGCTCATAAAATTTCTGATATTCGGATATATCCGGCGCATTGTCCGCGTAGACAACCTCTTCGTCAAATTCTTTTACGCGCTGTTCAAAGCTTTTTTGCTGCTCCTCAAACTTTTGCAGCCGCGCCACCTCCGCTTTCAGTTCTGCCACCTCGTCCGCGCTCGCGGTATTCGTACTTTTCAAAGAGGCAAGTTCACTCTCCAGCTCGCGGATCTTCGCGTTCGCCTCATCAATATCCGTATAGGCGTTCGTCGGGACTTCCCCCTCGACTTCCGGCAGAATCTTATTGATGATCGGTATATCTTTTACGACAGGATATAAAATCTGACTGCCAAACCTGCCGACATCCAGTTTGATCAAAACGCCGAAAATAGCAAGCCAGATGACCACGATGACAAATACGATCAAAATCGTCAGCAGTTTGCTGCCCGCTCCCTCTTCCTGCGCAATATCTTTCTTTTCCTCTTTTTTCTTGTCCTTTTTCGCCATACTCTCCCTCTTTTCTGCTTTTACACAGCCTTCGTTCCATGTTTATAACTCATAAGCTCATCCACTTCTTTTTGCTCTTTCCGGTTCTCTTCGAACACGAACTGCTCAAACGCTTTTTCTCTCAGCTTTTCAAAAATCTTCCGCTCTTTCATTGCCTCACTCAGCTCTTCCCTCGCGACTTCTACTTCCTTCTCACACCGCTTCACGGCAAGCTGCTGCTGCATCGCATAATATTTAAGCACTTCCACCGCGTTTTCCCTCGTTCGGATCTCTGACACCGATAACGTTTCATATAAGACAAGCTTCAGTTTCTCTCTGGCCTCTTCCCGTCTCGCCACAATGATCTCCAGCTTTTCCTGTTCACGCAGGAGCCTGGCGTTTGCCTGGGCATATTTATTCTTCGCCTGATCTTCCAGCTTTTCTTTCATATTCAATATGTTCTGCATCGAAAATCGAAAACACGCCATGCCGCCTTCCTCCCAGCTGCATTATTTTTGATCCTTATTTTCGTCTCTTCCGCGGATCATGCCGTATATTCCTCTTCGTCCGCGCCAAAAATGTCCGTCATGATCGAAACCGCTTCCTCAAACGTAAACTTTTCCTCCGTCGACTGCTTCAGGAATTCATTGACCGGTTCAATCTTCTCGATCGCAAAATCAATCTCATGGTTAGACCCCGGTTTATAGGCTCCGATATTGATCAGATCCTCTGCTTCCCGGTAAGTAGCAAGAACATGTTTCAGTTCTCCGGCCACATCTTTATGTTCTTTTGCCGCGATCGAACTCATTACACGGGAAATGCTTCCGAGTATATCGATAGCCGGATAGTGGTTCTTTTGCGCCATCGACCGGGAAAGTACGATATGTCCGTCCAAGATCCCTCGGGCAGTATCGGTGATCGGCTCATTGAAATCGTCGCCGTCCACTAACACGGAATATAGTCCGGTGATCGAACCGCGGTCTGAATTTCCCGCGCGTTCCAAAAGCTTTGGCATCTCGGCGTACACACTGGGCGGATACCCTCTGGAAACCGGCGGCTCCCCGGACGCAAGCCCAATCTCCCGCTGTGCCATCGAAAAACGCGTCAGCGAATCCATCATCAACAGAACGTCTTTTCCCTTATCACGAAAATATTCGGCGATCGCCGTCGCCGTTTTAGCCGCTTTATTTCGGATGAGCGCAGGTTTATCGGACGTCGCCACAACGACGACCGAACGGCGCATGCCCTCTTCCCCGAGATCCCTCTCGATAAATTCGCGGACTTCCCTGCCTCGCTCGCCTATGAGAGCGATCACATTCACGTCCGCCTTCGTATTTCTCGCGAACATGCCCATCAGCGTACTCTTTCCCACTCCACTTCCCGCAAAGATACCAATACGCTGCCCTTTCCCCACTGTGATCAGGCCGTCTACTGCCTTTACGCCTAAGGGAAGAACTTCATCAATCAATTTACGGGTCAATGGATCAGGCGGAGACGCCTCAACAGAATATTTATGACTATTTTCTGACAGCTGCGGCGCGTTCATCGGCTCTCCGACGCCGTCCAGCGTCTTCCCGAGAAGTTCATCGCTGACGGATACCTGCAGCGGCGCTCCGGTATTTTCTACCCAGCTTCCGAGTCCGACACCCTCGACATTATCGTAAGGCATGAGTAACACCCGGTCATCCCGGAATCCGACCACTTCCGCCTTTACTGCTCCCGCGGAAGAGTTTGACTTTATGATACAGAGGTCATTAAGCTTTGCCTCCGGCCCAATCGACTCGATCGTCAAACCGACCACTTTCGTCACCTTTCCGAGATGTCTCACATGACTTCTCTCCAACAGCGCGTCATATCTGTCAAAATTAATTACAGATGAAGGATTCATAGTCATCCCCCTTTAATTTACCAGCATTTTTAAATCGCGGACAAGCATATCCAGCTGCGTCTGAAAGCCGCAGTCTGCCATCTGGCTGTCTGTTTCGATGATACACTGTCCTTTTTCCAGTCCCTTTTCCTCTACAAATTCAAAAACGGCACTTTCACCGACATACTCTGACAACTCCGCCTTGTGCGCTTCCAAATAATACACATCATCCGATGAAACCCGGATCTTATAATTTGCGGATGGTTCTAGATCCCTTGCCGCCGTGCGGATCAGATACAAAATAAGATCTTTCTTATCCTCCATGACGACATCCGTGAGCTTTTTCACGAGCGCTATCACAACATCTACATATTTACTCTCGATCCCGGCCAGACAAGATGCCAGTTCTTCCCGCTGTAACCGCGCGCTCTCCGCAAGCTCCGCTTCTTTCTGCTGTATATCCTGCTCCGCCTGAGCCATCCCATCCTCATATCCCTGGTTCCGGCCCTCTTCATATCCGCTCGCTCTCGCCGCATCGGCCGCGATCTGCGCGTCTGCCTTGATCTTTTCCGCTTCTTTTTTCGCCTCCGAGATGTGCTGGTCTGCCGCATCTTTTGCCTCCTGCTGGCGTTTGCGCAGCACTTCATCCAAATCAGTCACAGGAAGGCCGGCACTGAACTGGCCTTCTTTCTCGTCCGTATCTGCTTGATGTACCGTTAATCCAGCGGCCTGTAGTGCTTTTTCGGCCTCGATCTCACTCATCGTCTTACATTCCACCACACCGGCCGCGGCGGCCGTCATAGGATCCAGTTTCCTTTTCCCCTCGTGCAGCGGCATAAACATATCTTCTTTGCGGTTGTTATTTATTACGAACGCCTCTTTTCCCCTCATATCAACAAAGGGATACTTGATCAGATTAGACAACGATCTCGTCACCTCCGCCTCTCGAAATGACAATCTCACCGGAATCCTCAAGTTTTCGAATCACATTAACAATCTTCTGCTGTGCCTCTTCTACATCCTTCATACGGACAGGACCCATATATTCCATATCTTCCCGTATCATCGCGGACAAACGGGTTGACATATTGTTGAAGATAACATTTTGGACATCTTCGTTCGCGCCTTTGAGGGCAACTGCCAGCTCGCTGTTCTCCACCTCACGCAGCACCCGCTGGATCGAACGGTCGTCCAGCATAAGGATATCCTCGAATACGAACATCTTCTTGCGGATCTCGTCTGCCAGTTCCGGCTCCTCGATTTCCAGGTTTTCCATAATATGCTTTTCTGTTCCCCTATCCACCGTATTCAAAACTTCTACGATCGAATCGATACCGCCAACGATCGTGTAATCCTGATTGACGAGGGAAGAAAGTTTCTGTTCCAAGATGTTCTCCACCTCCTTGATGACATCGGGAGACGTTCTGTCCATAAGCGCAATACGCTTCGCCACATCGGTCTGCTTATCCGGTGTGAGCGTACTGATAATGCCCGCCGCCTGCGTCGGCGAAAGATACGATAAGATCAAGGCGATCGTCTGCGGATGTTCATCCTGAATAAAGTTAAGGATCTGGGAGGCCTCAGTCTTGCGTATAAACTCAAACGGACGCACCTGAAGGGAAGCGGTGAGCTTACCAAGCACCTCTTTCGCCTTCTCTTCTCCGAGCGCTTTCTGAAGCAGGTCTTTGGCATACCCGATACCACCCTCTTCGATATACTGCTGGGCAAGACACACTTCATAAAACTCATTCAGAACAGCTTCCTTCTCCGCCGGCGTAACATTCCGTATATTCGCGATCTCTAGCGTGAGCTGTTCAATCTCATCTTCTTTTAAATGTTTAAAAACGGTAGCCGCTTTCTCTGGACCAAGCGTGATCAAAAGTATCGCAGCCTTTTGAACGCCGTCCATTTCAGAAACCGAAACTGTACGCGCATGAGCCATATGTCTTTACCCCCAATCTTCATTGATCCAGTTTCGCAGCAGCGATGCCACCGCATCCGGATTTTCATCAACAAATTTTTCTATCAGATTTCTCGTCTCTGATTTCTCTCCGAATTCGATCTCTTCCAGGCTTTCGGTATCTTCCGCTGTCGTCGCGAGCAGATCTTCTACCGAAAGTTCCGGCTCCATCTCTGTCACTTCTACCGGCGACGTTCCACGGATGATCACAAAGATCAACAGGGCACCGATGAGAACGGTGAGGATGATCATCAGGTAATTCGTAAAGCTTCCGAGGAAACTCGACTCCTCTGCTGCCTCGAATACCGGTTTTTCCTGTACGCGGATCGAAATATTATTGGCCGCGATCCCCGTCGATGCCGCCACCAATTCTACCAGGCCTTCCGGCACTTCTAACGGCGTCACCGCACTGTTTTGCTCGATGTACTGGTCAAATGACATATTATCCAGCGCTCCCTGCTCCTGGAGCACTTCTTCCGAAATCCTCCGGTAATTCGTCAGCACGATACCGATCGAAGATTCCTCCTGATTGACCGCCCCCACCTCATGCTCAATGTTTTTCACATCTTCGTTCGGAAGATAATCATATTTATTCAGAACCGTCTCCGTATTGGTGGAGCCGTTGTTTGAAAGCATGTAATTCGTATCTTCGGCATTCGAATCCGTCCCCGGCAGACCGCCGTTTGCGGACTGCCCATTCGATTTATACTCATACGAATGGGAATAATAACCTTGATCCTGTCCTTCCGGCACGGAATATTCCGTGTACAGCTCGGTCACTTTGTCCATGTTGTAATCGATCGCCATCTCACTGACAGCGGCGTCATCGTATCCGGCTTTCAAGAGGATCCGCTCGGTCCGTTCCGCAAATGTGCGCTGAAGTTTCGCCTTATAATCTTCCAAGCCAGAAACCGTTCCGCCGAGCGTATTGTCCGTCTTTGCGCCGTACAGGAGATTTCCTGTCGTATCCACGATCACGACATTGTCCGTCGTCGTGTTGCCGACGGCATTGGTGAGATAAAAAGCCATCGCCCGCGCCACTTCCGTTTCAATCTCCTTGCCGTTTGCCACGCGGAGCGTAACGCTGACTGCCGTCTCTTCTTTTTCCGACCGGATCGTATTATCGTCCTCTCTCCGGTCGATGATCACCGACGCGTCCTCAACCCCGTCAAAGTTTAACAGATTTTCTTTGATCGATGACTGAAGCGCCAGCGTGATCTTTGTATGTTTTTCAAGCGAAGATGTCGTCATATCACTATTTAGCGCATCTTCCCACGTCATATCTTTATCTACGATGCCCTGGGACCCCATCGCCAAAACCGCTTCCGAGTAGTCGGACTGAACTACATCAAAGCTTGTCGTTCCCGAAGAGTCTGTCTCCATCTCATAGTCCACACCTTTTTCTGTCAGCGCATCCGACAGCTCACTGGCCAGCGCGCCGTCTGACAACGTGGCAAGATGTGTGTAGGTCGGCCTTGTCAGCAAATAGGACAGCAAGACCAACAGAAAAAAGACCGCTAATGTAACACAGGTAATAATCGTCTTCTGCTTAGTCGTATAATTGTTCCACCAAGAAATCAATTTATCTTTAATGGCGATCAACTGATCCATCATAAACTTCATCGCTCCTAACTGTGGTTAAAGTATTCTAATCCCCCGCCGGCGTATCAAGAACCATTTAGAACTGCATGTTGAGCAGCGTCTTATAGGCTTCTATCGCCGTATTTTTAACGGCAACCGTGTACTGCAGCGAAATATTCGCTTTCTGCTGGGCAACCATCAGATCATGCCAGTTATCGGTTTCCCCGATCGCAAAGCGGATTTCTTCCTCCTCTGCCGCATTTGAGAGCTGATCTGTCTCATTTACCATCTTCATCGCCGAAGAAAGAATACTTTCAAACGTATCCTGTCCCGATGTTTTTATTTCTGTATCCGTCGTACTGCCATACCTGCTCACTTCCGACAAACGGTCAATACCTGAAATCTGACTGATATTCATCGTCTACTACCCCTCTTTTCCTCGTCATTGTCAATCGCTCTCATCACGCACCTCCAAGCTCTAACGCTTTCAGCGCCATCCCCTTCGTGGAATTCAAAACCGTAACATTCGCCTCGTATGCCCTCGTCGCATCGATCATGTTCGTCATTTCCGTCACGGCATTCACATTCGGATACATCACATAGCCATCCTCATTCGCGTCGGGGTGCGACGGATCATAAACCAGATTCCCATCAGACGGGTCCTCTACGATTTCGGTCACTTTTACCCCTTTCCCGATATGGCCGGTCGCGTAACTGAGCGATTCCCGGAACGTAGGAAAACTTTTTTCCTCGAACACGACCGTCTTACGCCTGTATACATGTCCGTTCGCGTCGCGCGTCGTATTTACATTTGCGAGGTTCTGTGCAATAATGTCACTCCTCACCTGCTGCGCCGTCATTCCTGTGGCGCTCATATCCATTGCTCCAAAAACTGACAATCCAATCACTTCTTTCTATGAATTATTTTTCACATTATTTTTTCGATCAAACCAATCAATAAAATCAGCTTGTCTTAAGTGCAGTCTTAAGTCTCGCGAATTCCTGGTTCATGGAATTCATCAACGTATAGTACTTAAGCTGGTTTTTGGCAAGCTCCACACTTTCTGTATTCATATCAACATTGTTCCCGTCATAGCGGTAACTCAAATTCGCCTGGTCGGTGTATGTAGTGCAGTTCAGTTCATTCAGATCCATGCCTGCCACAGTCTCGTCAAGCGAATCCGTACCCGCTACCAGGTTCGCAAGATATGTCTCAAATTGTACATCCTTTCTTTTAAAACCGGGAGTATCCGCATTGGCGATATTATTGGCCAGAATATCATTTCTCGTCCAGCTCGCATCTGCCGCCTTGTTCAGCACATTCACGTAGTTGTATGCGTTAGACAGAACCATCTCACTCATCCTTTCCTATTTATTCACATAAAAACACAAAGGTATCGTGGCAGCACCACAATTCCGTTTGCGTATTCGAAATCCATTTCTTTTTGTTTGAACATCCCTGATCACGAAATCATTTGATAAAGATTCCATCAAAACTCATTTTATCATAGTTCAAAAAATAATTCAAGTACTACTTATCAGGCAGTTTATTATTTCTTTTCCTCCGCGGATTCCGGCTCCTTTTCTTTCTGAAAGCCGCAGGATCTGTCGGCACAGACCAGCTTATTTCCCTTTTCAAGCAGCATATTACCGCACTTCGGGCAGCGTTTGTCCGAGGGCCTCTGCCAGGTCATCACGTCACATTCTGGATAATTCTCACACCCATAGTACCGTCTGCCCTTCTGCGTTTTCTTAATAACGATCTCACCGCCGCATTTATTGCATGTGACACCAATCTTTTCAAAATAAGGCTTCGTATTCCGGCAGTCTGGAAAGCCCGGACACGCCAGAAACTTGCCGTGCGGCCCGTATTTGATCACCATATTCCTGCCGCAGTTTTCGCAGATGGTATCGGTCACTTCATCCTCAATCTCAATTTTTTCCAGCGCCTGTTCCGCGTGACTGACAGCTTTTTCCAAATCGGGATAAAAGTTCCTGATTATATTTTTCCACTCCACGTTCCCCTCTGCCACGCCGTCTAAAAGCATTTCCATCGTTGCCGTGAAGTTCACGTCAACGATGCTTGAGAACGCGCTCGTCATGATCTGATTTACAATATCACCCAGTTCTGACAGATACAGGTTCTTCTGCTCCTTCGCCACATAGCGGCGGGCGATCAGCGTCGTGATCGTAGGCGCATACGTACTCGGACGGCCGATCCCCAGTTCCTCCAGCGCCTTCACGAGCGACGCCTCGGTATAATGGGCGGGCGGCTGTGTAAAATGCTGCTCCGCTTCAAGCGCCGCATCGTGGAATACCGTCCCCTCGCTCACCTTATGGAGTACGGCATTGTTATCCGCCTTATCTTCCTCATTTTGGTACACCGACAAAAAACCCGGAAACACGATTTTCGAACCCGAGCTTGTAAAACGGTACTCCCCTGCATCTATTTTCACGGAAGTCGTCTCGTATCTGGCCCCCTCCATCCGGCTCGCCACAAATCGCTTCCATATGATCTGGTACAGCCGGAACTGTTCCCTTGACAAGGAATCCTTTACCATCGCCGGCGTCAGATCGACATAGGTCGGGCGGATGGCCTCATGGGCATCCTGTATTTTTTTATCGTCCTTTTTGGGCTTATTTGCAGTACCGATATTTTCTTCTCCATAGTTTTCCCGGATAAACGCCCGGCACTCACGGTCTGCCTCTTCAGAAATACGGGTAGAATCAGTTCTAAGATACGTAATAAGACCAATGGTTCCTCTTCCCTTGACCGCCACACCTTCATAAAGCTGCTGCGCCACACGCATCGTCTTCTGTGTCGCGAAGTTCAGGTTTTTGGAACATTCCTGCTGCAGCGTACTCGTCGTAAACGGTACGGGCGGTTTCTTCGTCCGCTCTCCTTTCTTGATATCAGATACGACATATTCCGCCCCCTCCAGGGCGCTCACGATCTGATCCATCTCCTCTTTCGTAATATTTTCCTGTTTTTTCGGATTTCCATAATACTTCGCGATCAGCGGCTTTTTACTTCCCTTTACAGCAAATGAAGCCTCCAGCGACCAGTACTCGCTCGGGATAAACGCGTCGATCTCAGCTTCCCGGTCGGCAATGATGCGCAGCGCAACCGACTGTACGCGTCCGGCGCTTAATCCCCGTTTCACCTTCTGCCACAAGAGCGGGCTGATCGAATACCCGACCATGCGGTCGAGGACACGCCTGGCCTGCTGGGCGTCCACGAGATCCATATCGATCTCCCTGGACTGCTTGATCGCCTGCCTCACGGCATTTTTCGTGATCTCATTAAACGTGATGCGTCTCGTTTTTTTCGGATCCAGTTTCAGGGCATGGAGTAAATGCCATGAAATCGCCTCCCCTTCGCGGTCGGGGTCAGTCGCCAGATATACCTTATCGGCCTTTTTTACCTCTTTCCGAAGTGACGCGAGAAGTTCCCCTTTCCCTCTTATCGTGATATATTTTGGCTCGAAATCATTTTCAAAATCGACACCCATCTGGCTTTTCGGCAAATCCCTTACGTGTCCATTGGAAGCCACTACCATATAATTGCTTCCCAAAAATTTTTTAATGGTTTTCGATTTCGCCGGTGACTCGACGATTATCAAGTTCTTTGCCATCTCACATAGCCCCCTTTAATTCCTTTTCACATAATAATGATTCCCGATCTCGCGAATCATCCCATATTTCAAAAGTGTCAGCAGACAACGCATCATTTCCGCCTGTTCCATCTTTTGCTCCTCTGCGAGTACACTGATATGTTTTGGCTCAAAACTTACACTATCATACACCATTTTTTCTTTCGTTTCAAGCCGAATATTCAAATTTCTCAAATTTTTCCTCCCGCCATCTGGAACGATCCCGAGACAATCCAGTATTTCTCCTGGCTCTGTGACAAGGCATGCCCCCTGCTTGATCAGGTTGTTACAGCCCTCGCTGAGCGCATCCCTGACCCTGCCGGGAATAACAAAAACTTCCTTCCCCAGCTCGAGTGCCAGGTCGGCTGTGATGAGCGAACCACTTTTCGCTCTCGCTTCCACCACGAGGACTCCGTCTGACAAGGCGCCGATGATCCGGTTACGCATGGGAAAATAGGACGGCCTCGCCTCCGTCCCCGGCGGATATTCCGAGAGGATCCCGCCGCCGTGCCGGATGATGCTGTGGTACAGGCGTTCATGCTCTTTGGGATAGCAGATCTCCGCGCTGTTGCCGAGAACGGCATACGTCGTTCCGCCCCCTTCTAGCGCCCCCTGATGCGCCCAGCCGTCGATGCCCCGCGCGAGTCCGCTAATGACCGCGACGCCGTTTGCCGACAGGAATGCCGAAAAATCGCGCGCCGTCTCACGGCCATACAGTGAGCAGTCCCTCGCTCCGACGACGGCCACCCGGAACCGTTCCACCGGCATGTTTCCCCGGTAAAATAACCGTTTCGGCGGCTGGTGCAGATGCCGGCATTCCCGCGGATACTCGTGGGAAAAGAACCCCGCGCATTTCAATTGATACGATGACAGCAATTTGTTCCAATACACGGGGTTGTATTTTTTCCTGCTTTCCACTATATTATGTACATCCTTCTGAGTTATTCCTGAAACTTTGTGAAGCCTCTCTTCTGGCGCGGCAAAAATCTCCTCCGCAGTCGGAAATTCCTGCAGAAGTTTCAAAAGTTTTTTGACGCCGATTCCCTGAATGCCGCAAAGCCAGAATTCGTATTCCTCTCTTGTCACGTCGTCACCCCCGCATCCTTTCCCCGTCATACACATCCGCGCTTGTCCAGTACTTATGGCTGACTACTTTATACGCCGAAGCTTCCAGAAGTTCCCCTTCCCCGATCCGCTCCTTCTCTTTCATATCGGCAAGCGTGCGCGCCACCCGGAGCAAACGCTGCACACCGCGCGGAGAAACGCCGGTGCGCTTCACGAGCTCCTCTAACAGCCGCCTCTCCTTCTTATTTAAAAAACAGTATTTTTCGAGCAGATGTCCACCTAGTTCACTATTTAATTCGATCCTTTCCCCGCTATAGCGCTCCTTTTGGATCTGTCTCGTCCGCACGATCCGCTGTCTGATATGCGCGCTGTCCTCCCCGCGCTCTCCCCCAAACAACCCTTCCTGCCGCTCAGTCTCGACACAGATGTCGATGCGGTCGAGCAGCGGCTCGCTCAGCCGGGAGAGATACCCCTGCACCTGCCCGAGCGTACAGCGGCACCGGTTCAGATCGGGAAAATATCCGCATTTACACGGGTTCATCGCGCCGACTACTGTCATTTTTGCCGGGTATTCGTAGCATTTCCCAAGCCTTGACAGCTGGATCTTTCCCTCCTCCATCGGCTGGCGCAAAATTTCCAGTGTGTTTCTCCGAAACTCGGGCAGCTCGTCCAAAAAGAGCACGCCGTGGTGCGCGAGCGTGACTTCTCCCGGAAACGGCTCCCGTCCACCGCCGGCCAGCGCGGCCGGCGTAACCGTGTGGTGCGGCGCGCGAAACGGCCGGCGGCTCATCACGGAAGCATCACCGCGCAGCATACCGGCTACACTGTATATTTTCGTAAGTTCGAGCGCCTCCTCTTTGGACAGTCTGGGCATGATCCCCGGAATCCGTCTGGCGAGCATCGTCTTTCCCGTGCCGGGCGCCCCGATCATCAGTACATTATGCCCTCCGCTGACCGCCGTTTCCAATGCCTGTTTAACTCTCTCCTGACCGTAGATCTCACTGAAATCCGGCTCCCCGTCATACAGATCCCCCTGTTTTCTTTCATCAGGACAGACAATTGCCTCCCGGTGTACCACCGCTCCCGTCCGTATGTAGTCGATCGCCTCGGAAATGGTCTCCACGCCGACGACGCGCATTCCGTCGACAAGTCCGGCTTCCGCCGCATTTTCCTGCGGCAAAACAAGCGTGTGAAACCCCTCTTTTTTCCCCATGACAGCCATCGAAAGCGTGCCGCGGATACCGTCTACCGTTCCGTCCAGACCGAGTTCCCCGACCACTAGTACCTTATTTAGTTTTTCCCCTGGAATCATGCCGAATGCGGCAAGTAATGAGATAGCGATGGGCAGGTCAAATCCCGAACCATTTTTTCGCAGATCTGCCGGTGAGAGGTTAATGGTGATCCGCTTTGCCGGAAAGCGGTACCCCGCGTTTTGCAGCGCGATGCGCACCCTCTCCCTGGCTTCTTTCACAGCCGAAGCCAGCACTCCCACCATCTGAAAAACAGGCAGGCCATTTGATACGTCTGCCTCCACCTGGATCACATGTGCCTCAAGGCCGCTCAGCCCGGCACTAAATACTTTACTATACATCTCTTTCTCCTCTCTCGAAGGAGAAAACCACCTGTCTTCAGTATAGCACCCGTCCTTACTGGTTGTCCAGTATTTTTTTGATCTCATCCATAAATGTATTGACGTCTTTAAATTCACGGTAAATAGAGGCGAACCTCACGTAAGCGACCGGATGAACGTCTTTGAGGCGCGCCATCACGATCTCTCCGATACACTGGCTGGACACCTCTTTCTCGCCGAGATTAAATATTTCCGTCTCAATACTATCTACAACCCCATTGATCTGATCGACAGAAATCGGCAGTTTCGTACACGAACGGAAAATCCCCTGCTCGATCTTTGAGCGGTCGTACACCTCCCTGACCATATCCTTTTTAATGACGATAAGAGGGATCGTCTCGAGTTTCTCATAGGTGGTAAACCGCTTGCTGCACTTCTCACACTGTCTTCTCCGGCGGATGGAATTGTTATCATCCGCCGGTCTGGAATCGATCACCTTCGTATTTTCTTCTCCGCAAAATGGACATTTCATAATTTACCTCATTTCCGCGCTGTTTTTTGCGTTCTTCCCACATGAATAAAAATCATGTTGTGGATAGGCGGCTCTGGCGCCCATCCACACTTACCTCATTTCCGCCAGATGGGATCGCCCACTCCTGCTTTTCCTGCGCACGTTCTATTTTTAAACCACTACTATCATAATCGAAAATGCCCCCGCCGTAAAGTGTTTTTTTCGTTTCTCAGCACTTTTTTCTGGCCCGCTCTACCGAGATCTCCACTAAGATCACGTCGGCCCCGATCTGCCGGATACACGAGAGGTCGATGATAAACTCTTCCTCCCTGCCAAATATCCCGAAAAACTTGCACGGGCCGGGCACGATGATATGGCTGATACACCCCTTGCACAGATCAAAGATCATATCCTCCACATAACCGAGCCTCTCCCCGTCGCACACATTGATGACTTCTTTTTCCCTGAGATCGCAAATCCGCATTGTCAAAACCACGCAAAATTTATTTTTATAAATGTATGTGGCCGGGGAATATTTCATTCGTTTATGCGCAAAATATCTCTTAGAAAAATCTTTAAATCTTTTTGGCGAGGTATCTGACATGGCACAATATAAAGTTGAAATATGCGGCGTAAATACGAGTAAACTTCCGCTCTTGAGCGAAGAGGAAAAAGAAACATTGTTCCAGGAGATTGCCAAAGGGAACAAACAGGCCAGGGAAACGTACATCAAGGGAAATCTCCGTCTCGTCCTCAGCATCATCCAGCGCTTTACGAATGCGAATGAAAACATCGACGACCTGTTTCAGATCGGCTGCATCGGCCTGATCAAAGCGATCGACAACTTTGACGTCACGATGAACGTAAAGTTCAGTACGTACGCGGTTCCGATGATCATTGGAGAAGTGCGCCGCTTCCTGCGCGACAACAACTCGATCCGCGTGAGCCGCTCGCTGCGCGACATCGCCTACAAAGCGATCTACACGAAAGAGGCGATGATGAAACGGACCGACCACGAGCCCACGATCGAAGACATCGCCAAGGAACTGGATGTGCCGGCAGAGGATATCGTTTTCGCGCTCGACGCGATCCAAAGTCCGGTCTCGCTCTATGAACCCGTGTACTCCGAGGGCGGCGATACGTTATATATCATGGATCAGATCAGCGACACGAAAAACAAAGAGTCTACATGGGTAGAAATGATTTCCCTGCAGGAAGCGATGAAGTCACTGCCGGAGCGGGAGAAAAATATCATTGACCTCCGCTATTTCCAGGGGAAAACACAGATGGAGGTGGCCGAAGAGATCCACATTTCGCAGGCGCAGGTATCCCGGCTGGAGAAAAACGCGCTCGGGATCATGAAATCGGAATTGGCTTGAAAAAAGTAATACGTACAACAACAGGTCTGATTTCCATTGACAGGAACATAATATTATCATAAAATGAAAAAAAAGATGATATTATGTTAGCAGTAAATTATTCTACTATTAGAAATAATTTGAAATCTTACTGTGATGAAGTGACCGATCACAACGAAACCGTCATTGTTACCCGAAAAGACGAGAAAAATGTGGTCATTTTAAGTTTGGAAAAATATAATCAGATCATGAAAGCATTCCAAAATGCCGAATATCTTGCCATGATCGATCGGGGAATTGCCCAGCTTTCTTCCGGGAAAGGACAACAGCACGAACTCATAGAAGTAGAAGACGACACATGAAAAAACATCGCCCCCACGTACAAACCGTGGAAAAGCGATGTTTTTTGTATATTTACGCCGTATATTTCAGAAGCGTCGCCCGCACGGCACCCGTACCGGCCGTCAGTTCCGCGAACATGCCCTCGACCTTCTCACCGAGCCCCGCGTCATACAAATTGACCGCAAAGATCGTCTCATCTGACAGGATCGGCTGAAGTACCTTATGTACATCCATCGGATGAACATCCATTGGATGTTCATCGGCATCTTCCCCCAGCCTGACATCCGCCACATATTTCTTCACCTCATCGAGTCTCGGATCCGAACTCTGCTCAAACGGCTTCCCTTCGTCGTCCACTCCCATCAGATAGCGGCACCACCCGGCAAGGACGAGCGGGATCAGCGTCAGGGAATCCACCTGTAATGACTCACTCGCCTCATAGGCCTTGATCGTCTCGCCAAAACGGATCGGAAGTTTCTGTGACGTATCGGTGACGATGCGCTGCGGAGAATCCGGCATGAACGGATTCGGGAGGCGCAGGCGCAAAACGGCGTCCGCGAACTCCTTCGGATCGATGATACCGGGATCTACCACGACCGGCATCCCCTCCTGATAACACATCTTCTCGATCAGCGCCGATAACTGCGCGTCTTCCATCTCCTCATGGATGGACGTGTAAGAGAGCAGGCATCCGTAAATGGCCAGCGCGGTGTGGAGCGGGTTCAGGCATGTACAT
Organism: uncultured Eubacterium sp.; assembly: GCA_910579145.1. Lineage (GTDB taxonomy): Bacteria > Bacillota > Clostridia > Lachnospirales > Lachnospiraceae > Eubacterium_F. Next base: position 45,224 of record CAJTTQ010000001.1, on the reverse strand, counting down.
ACCTTCATTTTTTCCACCTTGTCCACCGTCTCCCGGTCTGTAAACAAAATGCCGGCCTTCTCAAGCGGCGGCCTTCCGTTCGGGAAGCGGTCCTCGATCACGAGATACCCCGTCTCTTCGGAATTGACAAATGGCGAGGTATACGTATTCCGGTTCGTGATGATCAGTTCCGTATCCTCAAACCCATCCGCCTCCAGCATGTTCTTTACATTCTCATCCGGCCGCGGCGTGATCTTATCGATCATCGACCACGGGAACGAAACTTTTGCCTCATCCTTCATGTAATCGCCGAATGCTGGCTCCACGATTCCGTTTTTGATCCAGGCATCGACAAATGCCATCACGCCGGCCTTTAACTTATCGCCGTTATGGGAACAATTGTCCATGCTCGAAAGTGCCAGCGGCGCCCCGCACGTCTGGAACCTACGGTAGCAGAGAGCCGCCACACGCCCCATCAGATGGCCCTGCTCTTCCGGCTTTGCCTGGAACCCTGCCTCCACAACGGGGAGAATGTTCCCCTTTCCGTCGTAAATGCTATATCCTTTTTCGGTGATCGTAAAGCTCGCCATCTGCAGCGACGGACTCTCAAAAATTTCGAACAGCCGCGCGAAATCAGCCGGCTCCGCCTGATCAGCCACAAGCGCTTCCACGACACTTCCCACCACTTTCTTCTCGATCGTGCCATCCGCCTTTAACACGACGGACAGGCTCAGGCTGTCATACGGCTTGTAGGCTTTGGAAATGATCTCGTGGTCAAAACTCTCCGCCACGATCACGCCCTTGTCGTACTCGCCCGCGTTCAATAACCGCTGGAGAAGTTCCGCCGGGAACGCGCGGAAGATATTGCCGGCGCCAAAATGAACCCAGGCCGGTGCCTCCGATGTCTTCTTTTTCACGGCCTCCCTGTCGTATGACGGAAGCTCATAGCCTTTTTCCTCCCAAACCCCGGATACTTCGTTTTGCAAATCTGTTAATTTCATGATCTACCTCTTTTCTGCATGCCTCACGCTTTTTTGTTCTTTTGGATCGCTTCCCAAAGTCCATTGATATAAGCCACACCGAGCGCGCGGTCATACAACCCGTATCCCGGCCTCGCCTGCTCATTCCAGATCATCCGTCCGTGGTCGGGGCGGATCACCCCGTCAAACCCGGTGTCAATGAGCGCCTTGATGATCTCGTACATATCAAAATTTCCATCGGATGACAGATGGGATACTTCGTGGAACAGATCGTCATTCTCATACTTGATGTTGCGGATATGCGCAAAGTGGATCCTCTCTGCGATCTTCGGATTGCGGATGATGTTTGGCAGATCGTTGTTCAGGTTGCTGCCGAGCGATCCCGTACAGAATGTAAATCCGTTGTAGATGCTGTTATTCAGCGCGGCGATCTTCAGCATGTCGTCCTCACATGTGACAATGCGCGGAAGCCCGAACACATCCCAGGCCGGATCGTCTGGATGGACCGCCATCTTGATCTCATATTTCTCACACGTCGGCATGATCCCGTCGAGGAACACCTTATAATTTTCCCGCAGCTTATCTGCGGTCACATCCTTATATTTGTCAAACAGATCCATGATCTCATCCCGGCGGTTCGGCTCCCAGCCCGGCATGACAAACCCGCCGCTCGCCTTCTCGATACGCTCAAACATCTCACTCGCGTCGATGCCGTCGATGATCGAAGAATCATAGGCAAGTGCCGTCGATCCGTCCGGCAGCGGCATCGCGAGATCGGTCCGCGTCCAGTCAAACACCGGCATAAAATTGTAGCATACCAGATGGATGCCCGCTTTTCCGACCGCCTCCAGGGATTTATTGTAATTATCGATCAGTTCGTCCCTCGTCGGCAGACCGATCTTTATGTCTTCGTGTACATTAATACTCTCGATGCCGATCAGTCCCAGCCCGCTCGCTTCCACTTCCTGTTTGCGCTCCATGACATCCTCATACGTCCACGCCTCGCCGGCCGGAATATCGTGAAGTGCTGTAATGACACCGCTGACGCCCGGTATCTGGCGGATCTGTTCCAGTGTGACACTGTCATTTCCCGTGCCATACCATCTTAATGTCATATCCATATCTGTTCTCATTCCTTTCTGTTCGTTCTCGTCGATTCTTTTCCCATTCAATGATCTTCCACTCTCCGTGCAGACGACCTGACGCTATTGATAAATCGTCCTTCCCTTTTCGTCGTCGATGCCGCTTTTCCGGTAAAAGTACGTGTTGACACGGTCGCGCCATTCCTTCGCGTTTTCCAGCTGTCTGGCAAACCGGTCCTTCACGCACGCAAAGGAGCGGTCTGATATTTTCCCTGCCAGTCCCTCCCACTGTTTCTTCATCGCTTCCACTTCCTCGACGCCTTCAAAATGCGTGTCGTAAATGTGCTGGATCAGTGTCTTTCCCGTTTTTAACACGTACGTATACGGGATGTAGTGGAAAAAGAGCAGCAGCTCCTCTGGACACTTCTCCTTATTGGCATAGCGTGAGCGCCAGGGCTCGTTGTACTGTTCGACATAGCCGGTTCCCGCGCCCGTCCGGTCCACGCCGATGCCGTGCAGATCCGCCCTGTGGTACGTTCCCCAGCGGTCGTACTCGTATCCGTCGATATCCGGGCCGTAATGGGTATGCGGTGTCACCATCCAGCCGATCCCGAGCGGGGCATTGTACTTTTCATACGTCGCCCACGAGCCGCAGAGCATCGGCACGACCGTATCGGTCACATCATCCTCGCGCGAAAGGGAGAGCCTGCTCCACTCTCTCGCGATCTGCTCCGCCGAAAGCGTCCCATCCATCGCCAGCCGCCCAAATCCATAGAGATTGGCCGCCGCCAGATCGTTTCCGGTCCAGTTCTCATCATCGCCCGTATTGATCACGCCCGCGATCCCGCAGACGACATGTGAAACCGCCGTCCCATCGCCGCCAATGTCAAACGCCAGTATCTCCTTCCACATCGGAATGAGATAGCACAGATCGATCTGCTGTCCGGTATATTCCTGCGCGATTTGTACCTCGAGCATCATGTTCGTCTTTTTCAGCCCGCCAAACAGCGGCGATACCGGCTCCCGCACCTGAAAATCCATGGGCCCGTTCTTGATCTGAAGGATCACATTGTCGTCAAACTTCCCGTCCAGTTCCATAAAATGATCGTAGGCCGCCCTCGCGCGGTCCGTCTTCCGGTCGCGCCAGTCCTGTCCGCAATTGTACACAAAACAGCGCCACACGAGCGTTCCGCCGTACGGCGCCAGCGCTCTCGCCAGCATATTGGCGCCGTCCACATGGGTGCGCCCGTACGTAAACGGCCCCGGCCGCCCTTCCGAATCCGCTTTCACGAGAAAACCGCCAAATTCCGGTATTACCTCATACACGTGCTTTACCGTCTTTTCCCACCACGCCGCCACATCGGGATTGAGCGGGTCACAGACCGCAAGCCCGCCAAGCTGCATCGGCGCCGCGAAATTCACACTGACATACAGCCGGATGCCGTATCTGGCAAACAGCTCCGCGTACTGCTTCACCTGCTGCAGGTACACGTCGGTGATCAAAAACGTCTCCTTCTCATGAACATTCACATTGTTGATCGTAATGGCGTTCGTGCCGATCGAGGCCACGAGACGGGCATACATTTCAATCCTCTCATTGTACATCATCTCGTAATCGTCGTAAAAGAACGATCTTCCCGAATACCCGCGCTCGATGCTGCCATTCATATCGTCCCAGTGGTCCATCATGCGCAGCGGCGTCGAAGGCGTACAGCAAAACGGCAGTTTTTCGTCAATCTCACCGAGATACACCATACGGGTAAACGCGAACACGCCCTGTAAAAGCGCCTCTTCGGATTTTCCCGTAATGATGATATTTTCCTCTTCCTCGCGGATCGCAAAGGTCTGTCCGGCCAGTGAATCGTCCGCTTCCGCTGTCTGCAGTTCCTCCTCCACCTCTAAATATACCGCGGGTTCGTCTACCGGTTCCCCGCGCCGCATCTCCACAGGCTCGTCTAACATCTCGCTCATCGAGATACAATATTCCTCCGCCGCCGTCTCAGCGACGCGTCCAAAGGCGAGAAGTACCGGCTCATAGTAGCACGGCCTTCTCAGGTTTTCTGGTATCGGCTTGTAATCAAGCCAGCATTTTGTATATTTCATCGTTTCCCCCATTTTTCCAGCGGAGAGGCCGTCACCCCGGTCCGCCGCCGTTTTGCGTGCCTTTGCTTCGCGTCACTCCGGCAGAACTACCGGCTCACCTTCATGTCTGACGATATGCTTCACCGGTTTCCTGCCGAGAAGTTCCGCGCTCCGCGCATCCGGCTGGCTCGTGCCGACATACACCTCGTAGTCACAGGCGTTCAAAACCTTCGCGCCGTCCTCGTTATACAAGCCGAAATCCTCATCCGTCAGTGTCAGGCTCACCACCTGCTCCCCGCCCGGTCCGAGCGTAACCTTTTTCAGTGCCTTCAACTGGAAATTCGGCGCGTCTTCTGTGCAGGCGTGGATATATACCTGTACCGTCTCCGCCCCTTCCATTTTTCCTGTATTTTTCAGCGTCGCCATAACCGTGACCTGACCGCCTTTTTCGATCGTTTCCGCAGAAATGTTCGAATCTGTGATTTCAAACTCCGTATAACTCAACCCGTACCCAAACGGATACAACGCCTCCTGCTTCATATAACGGTAGGTGCGGTTTTTCATGGAATAGTCCTTAAAATCTGGAAGTTCTTCTGTCGTGCGGTAGAACGTCACCGGTAGTTTGCCCTCCGGGGAAGCTTCTCCAAACAGAATATCCGCGATCGCTTTCCCGCCTCTCGCTCCCGGATACCATCCCTGCAGGATCGCGGGAATGTGCGCATCCGCGTACGGTACGGCCAGAGCGCTTCCCGATAACAGCACGAGAACGACCGGCTTGCCTGATTTCACCAGTTCTTCCAGCACCTCTTCCTGAAGGCCCGGCAGATTCAGTCCCGGCTTGTCTCCGCTGGCAAATTCATTTCCTTCGTCGCCCTCTTCACCCTCTAAGCTGGCATCCAGCCCCATGCAGGCGATGATAACATCCGACGCGTCCGCCACCGCCCGGACTTCCGACATCCTGTCATTTCCCTGTGACAGTCCCTGGATCCGGTCTTTGCATAGATGGCACCCCTCGGAGTACAGCACGCGTACCTCATCGCCGACATATGCCTGGATCCCTTCCAGGATCGTTATGTACTCAGACGCGGTCCCCTCGTAGTTTCCGACCAGCGCTTTCCGGTTGTTCGCATTCGGCCCGATGACGCCGATCGTCCGGTACGCCTTCTTGTCCAAAGGAAGCAGCGCATCTTCATTTTTCAAAAGGACAGCGCTCTTTTTCGCCGCTCTCTCATTTAGCTTTCTGTGCTTCTCACAGTCAACCACCCCGTAATCAATGGCGTTAAACGGCACTTTGTCCTGCGGATCAAACAGGCCGAGCTTCATACGGGTCGTAAGCAGACGCACGACCGCGCGGGTGATCGTCTCCTCCTCGACCAGACCGTCTTCCACCGCCTTTAACAGATTGCCGTAAATGTTTCCGCAGTTGAGGTCACATCCGCGGTTCATCGCCAGGGCGACGCTTTCTACCGGAGTAGATGTAACCATATGATATTCATGGAAATCTTTGATCGCCCAGCAGTCGGACGTGACATGCCCTTTGAATTGCCACTCGCCGCGGAGGATATCCTCGAGCAGCCGTTTGCTGCCGCAGCACGGCTCGTCATTCGTGCGGTTATACGCGCCCATGACCACTTCCACACCCGCCTCTTTGACACATGCCTTAAACGCAGGCAGATATGTTTCCCGCAGATCCTGTTCACTCACGACCGCGTTAAAGCTGTGCCGCTCGTCCTCCGGGCCGGAATGCACGGCAAAGTGCTTCGCGCAGGCAGCGACTTTCATATACGTTTCGTCGTTCCCCTGCATTCCCTCGATAAATCTGACGCCCAGCCTCGAAGTCAGGTACGGATCCTCGCCAAAAGTTTCATGTCCCCGGCCCCATCTGGGATCGCGGAAAATATTGACATTGGGAGACCAAAAGGTAAGTCCTTTATAAATGTCGTAATCACCGTACTTTTGCTGCACATTGAACTTCGCGCGGCCTTCGTCGGAAACAGCCTCCGCAATTTCTTCCATAAAATCCTCATCAAATGTGGCGGCCAGGCCGATCGCCTGTGGGAACACGGTCGCCGTACCCGCCCTCGCCACGCCGTGAAGCGCCTCGTTCCAGTAGTTATAGGCTTTCACGCCCAGTCTGTCGATGGATGGAGCCCCGTGAAGGGTCTGGTACACCTTCTCCTCCAATGTCATCTCCGCTACAAGGGCCTCCGCTCTCTCTTCAAACGTTTTCATCCAATCCTCCATTCCCGTGCATGAACGCTGCACAAATTCCGTTTCATTTAAAACAGGGCTGAACAAAACAAACGTATCGTTTATTCTGAACAGCCCTTTGTCACACTACTTCATGATCCACTGCATGAACAATGGATTATTTTGAATGAGAAGCAGCAAAGTTTGCATATTTCTTATTCATATCACTAATCTTGCTGTCCCATTTTGAGGAAATGGCCTCAATCTGCTGCTGAGGTTTTTTCGCACCTGCATATACAGAGTAGCAGAAATCACCATAATCCAGATCACTGATCATTGGCAGGAAAGATGTCTGCTTATGCTCTACTTCTGTCATCATCTGAAGTGTCTCATCTACCGCACGCTCATCTTTAAACTGCTCATAGTATGTCTCTTTCCACGCATCATCTAACTCAAAACCTGGAGTTGCCTCTGTGTAGAGGTCATAAGCAAACGCGATCTTTTCAGCTGTATCCTGGTCGAAGCAGCTCGGCATTACAATAATATTGTCGTTCGGCGTTGTCTTGTTTGTGGCTCCCTCCACTTTTTCATTGTACGGGAACATAACAAATCCCCAGTCGTCTTCCATATTAGAGAATGCGTTGATCTCATAAACCTCTGCTGTCTGCATCGCAACTTCACCATCACGGAATGCTGCTTTATACCAATCCCATGCAGCTCCGTCTGGTTTCGGCATGATATAACCTTTGTCGTAAATATCCATGCCCCAGTTCATAGCTTCGAGGAATTCTGGCGTTCCCGTTGCGTTCTCATACTCACCTTTGTCGTTACGTGATACAAACGTCGCGTTGTTGTTGGCAGCACACATCGGAAGATAATACTTCGAGAAGCTGGCAAGTGCGTAACGGTCCGTTTTACCGTCGCCATCTGCGTCGATCGTGAGCTTCTTACAATACTCTTCAAATTTGCTCCATGTCCAGTCGCCGCTCGCCTGAAGATCATATGGCTCATCTTCTGGAATACCGGCTTCTTTCAACATACGCTTATTAAAGAACAAACCTCCGCGAGGCTCTGACTCTGGATTCATACCCCAGATTCCATTACCAATGCTCATAATTTCCGTTACGGTAGGATTCCATTTTTCCTCTGCGAAATCCAGTTCCGGAAGATCTTTCAGGTTATACATCAGACCTTTCATGAGCGGAGCCGAAACGAACTCCTGATACAGATAAAACAACTGACAGCTCGGACTGTTCGACATAACGCCATTTACGTATGTCTCCTGCTGATCCGTATAGGAATACATCGTCTTACGGGCGATGTTGAAATTATACTTCTCCTGGATCTCCTTGCGGTAGTCCTCCGTCGCCTTCGCAAAGTCCGACTCTCCTACCTCCTCAGAAGTATACCAGTCACCGATCGTGATCGTCATACCTCCCAGATCATCAAATGTCTTCTTCCCTGTTGAACTTCCCTGACCTTCTTCACCACTTGGCGCTGCCGTTGCATTCGCGTTTCCTTCTCCATTGTTTGACTCCGGTGTATCTCCACATCCTGTCAGAGAACCAACAGTCAAAACAACTGCAAGACCCATGGCAATCATTTTTTTTGTGCTCAATCTCATAATTTGTTAACCTCCTTTAATTTATTTATCGTTACACCCTGCCCAGACAGACAGGGTGATAACTTCATCGTACTTGCTACATCTTAATACCACTCTGGCTCAAACTCTCCACAAATCCTTTCTGCGCGAACAGATATAAAATGATAAGTGGTATGATGACCATCAGCGTACCCGTGGCGATCATCCCCTGTGAATAGGCTGTCGTCGCCTTTTTCGCGATACCGCGCACATCCAGGTAGCTGTCCAGCGCCCCCGCCAGATTCGCCAGCTTATTTGACAAAAGAGCAAACTCCTGGCTCAGGAACAGATTGGAATAAAACGAATCTGTCCACTGCCACACATACGCGAACAGGAAACATGATGTAATGATCGGCTTTGCGTCCGGCAGCATGATCTTAACAAATGTAGCCACCTTTCCACATCCATCGACGTAAGCTGCCTCTTCTAACTCCTTCGGAATGCCGCGGAAGAACTGGCGAATCATGTAGATATACAGACCGCTCTTCAATCCCATACATCCGAGGCACATGAGCGCGTACGGCGTAGCTGAGTTCAATAGGTTTAACGGCTTCCCGCCGTTAAACAGGGCAAAGATACCAAAAATATCAAAGTAACAGAAATTCAAGTACAACGATGACTGGATCGTAGAAGGCGGTACGAGGATCACAAGGATCACAGCTCCGAACCACAGTCCCTTCAACGGGAATTTGTATCTGGCAAAGCCATATCCCACCAATGTACATGAAATGATCTGAAGCACACTGACTAACAGTGAGATCAACGCTGTATTCATCAGCGACTGCCAATACTTCATCAGATAGGCAGCGATCTTATAGTTGCTCGTCGTAAAATGCCGCGGGATCGCTACGATCGTGGAATCATATAAGTCCCGCTCTTCCATGAAACTCAATGAAACCTTGTTTAACAACGGCTGCAAAATCATGAAACATAATCCAAACAGTAAGACGGCACGCACAATCTTATAAAACACGTTAAAAGATGTCTTTCTCAATAAGTACCCGTTGGATTTTTTGTTTCGTTCGATAAAGGTTCTAAATTTTTTCTTTTTATTCATAATAGTACACCCTCTTAGAAATAATCAGCGAAACAACACCAAGGATAACAATTACGCATAAGAAGTATACCCAAGCCATCGCCGAACTAAATCCATAATTCAACTTTCCTACCTCTTCGGAAATCTTCGTCATGACCGTATTGTCCGTCTTTAAGAAGAAATCGATTACGGTATATACTACGTTTACGAGTATCATAGAGCTGACCATAGGGAACGTGATCTTCCAAAAACTTTCCCATGCCGTACATCCCTCAATCTTCGCTGCTTCAAACATGCTTGGTGAAATCGTCTGCAGCGCCGAAAGGAACATGATGATCTGGATACCAGAAGCAATCGCAATGTCATATACTTTGTTGATTATGTCAAACACATACCAAAACATCATGGAAATCGGACTGCTGTCGGACGTGACCAGGATCTTCTCGAGCACGCCGGTGATACTGGCGTCGTTAGACGTGTCCGCGATCACCTCTTTCATGTCCTGAAGCAGGGCATTGTTATACTCCACACCGACGATGACACCCGATGAAAGGATCACCGGAAGGAAGAAGATCGCACGTACCGCGCCTCTTCCTTTGAAGTTCTGATTCAGCAACAGCGCGATGAAAAAACTGAATATGAGTGTCGCCGGTGTGTTGACGAGCATCGTCGTAACCTCGGAGATCAGAAAAGGAACAAATTCTGGATCTACCGTAAAGGCATCCTTATAGTTTTTGATCCCCGCCCATGACATCGAAAACCCGGTACCATCTGACATCGGAACAACCTCATTAAATGTCATCAAAAGCGACTGTCCCAGTGGAACGACCATAAACAGGATAAATCCCAGGATAAATGGAGCAATAAACAAATATCCCGCTACCGCATTTTTAAATGCCAGAGTCTTTTTCTTCCTTTGCTTTTTCATTTATTGTCCACCTCCTGTTTCAATGTGACAAACTCTCTCTTCGGAACAGTCGTCCCATTATAATCATAATCGGCATAATTATAATTAACAAGTACTGTTTTTCCGCTTTCATATGTTGTCTTATAAACTCCGTTCGCCAGTTTCTCATGTGAGGAAATAAACTGGCTGTATACATCGCCGAGTTCTGTATTAAAGCGGTTGTAAAGCTCGATCGCCGAATCTTTCCAATCCATAAAGCTGCAGGCGTAATACTGCGTATAATCCGTATCCTGAAGCACACTCGTCGAAGCGTTCATAAACGTATAATACAAGCCTGCGCCCGTCTCTGCCGATTTCAGGATCATATCGGTCTCATCTTCGGAAAGGTTGATCGCGCTGCCCGAGAAATTGACAAGTCCGTGAAGGGCGATCGCATAAAACGGAACCGATTCATCGATGATGTTCACCGCCTTGGGATCGATGTTGACATCCGTCACATAATCCGAATACGGAACCACGTACTGATTACCGCTCGTCGTCATAACAAGGCTTCCGCTCTCTTTCAGGGATTTCAGCTTATCCACCTGCATATTCATGGAAGCTTCCCTTGAAACCTTATCTTTCGGATTGTAGTCACCGGCCAGTGTATTTCCGACATCCTCAAATCCGATATTGCGAACCCCGTAATTGGAAATGGAATCCAAATACTTATCCACGTTAGCGATCGTATACGATGGTTTCACGAGATAATACAGTTCACAAAGCGTATATTCCTCATTTGTCTGATAAATGATCGGATCGAGCGTGTAAAGCTCACAGATCTCACGGCTGACAAACTTCGCCGCGTCGCGGTTCACGCCAAACCCATCTCCTAATTTATCCTTCGTTACATACATGAACTTCGCGTTCATGAACAGATCAAGTCCGCCTGTACCCGAGGCATATGCCGTGAGGCTCTTCAGATCCGACTTGCCGCCGAGTCTGCCTACGAGTTTCACCTTAGCCGGTGACTGCTGGTTCACACCGGTGTTGAACCAGCCGGTATATTTCGCGCTCAGGTTTTCGACCCCGGCTCCTTTGAGCTGTTTCAAAATATCCTGTGCCTCTGAATATGTCGTCAGCGCCAGCGAGCGGGTAACCGGATATCCGAGTATGTGCTCGGTATTGTCCACGGCCCCGATCATCTCTACTGCCATCGGAACCGTCTTGTCTTCCTTCTTCGTCAGTTCTGGATAGCGGTCCATCAAATACTGACGGTAATCCGTAGCGAGACCGACATAATCCATCTTATCCGTGAACAAATATCTCTGCGTCAGATTTTCCTTTGGCAGTTCTGACTCGTAAGAACGAACGGTCGTATCCGACTTCGCCGAAATATCCATATCCTCACCATGAATCATTTTATATGTAAAACGTCCATAGTTATAACCATTTTCCTTGCCCGAAATGTCAGCCTTCACGCTGGAATAAGCACTTCCCTCTTCGGAAATACAGAGGAAGGAATTCCCCGTCGTTTCATTGGAGATCGCAAACAGCGGGAAGTTCGATTTCGTCTCATCTACGACAGAATCACGGCTGATCCCGTAATCCCATCCGTACACTTCACTCAAATAAGTCTGCTGACCGGTCTTACCGTTATTGAAGTTAATGATCCCTCCGGTACCATCCGGTACGAAGATGAACCCTTTTTCCTCGGTATTTGCAGCGCCCATATACGGAAGAATGGAAAGTTCTACGATCGGGTAATCCGGATTGTACTGGATCTGATCCATCGGTACTTTTACGACGAGATCGGATCCTTCCAGTATGTACTGGATCGTAATATCGAAGATCGGCTTACCGCTGTTTCGGGACACATTATACGGCTCGCTGTCCTTGTTGCGGTCTTCCTCGGTATATCCCACCTTTGCAAACATCCGTTCCAGGTTTTTTGCTTTTGAGTCCGTGATCTTCTCTGTCAGATAATAGACCGGCTCATCTTTCAGATCCGGGAACTTTTCGAGCGCCAGCTGGAGTTCCATATCATCGTCCGCCTCTTCTAACTCCTCGTACTTATAATAAACATAATTACGCTTGATCGCTTTCTGATCGGATTCAGACATCTTTTCGAGCAACTCGTTCATCCTCGATTCCTTTATGACAAGGGGACAAACAAACAGCTTTTCGATATCACCGATCGTGTAATGAACGTCAACCTGCTCATCGCTCACTTTCTCGATGGCATAGTTGCCATCTACGATCGATTCACTGTAGTTGTTGATCTCTTTTTGTGTGTCCGTGCTGTTCGAATAGGTCAGCATCATCGTAGAACTCAGTATATCTTTGAGCTGGCCTGTAGCTTTCGCGTATTTTTCCACATCCTCATGTGAAGGATTCGACATATACACTTTGTTCTCGGCCTTATTCTTTAATACAAAAGCCGTAGAATCTTTATCCACCGTCAGCTCCAGATCGTTGTTCTGGATCGTCACTGTCTGGCTGTCCTCATTCGTATAGGAAGTAAGTTCCTTATAACCAGATGAAGAGTCTCCGCATCCTACCAATGCAAAGGATGTCACGACAGCGGCTAAAAGTAAATACCATTTCTTTTTCATTCTGAACATCAACCTCCTTCCATTTAATAGAATCGGTAGACGATTTCTTTATACAACGAATAGAAGTATGCAAAACCATCACTGATCAAGCTGAAGAAGAGAACCATCAGGAACACGATCACCAGCATGCCCACACCGGTAAAAACAAGTGCAAGAAATGCTTTTCCCAGAAGGAAGTCATGGATCATCATAACAGAGGCTATGATCAGGAATCCGCACCATACAAAGGAGAAATAGCCAAAGTATAAATAAAACGCACCCTCTTCTTCTGTTACAAAGTTACTTAATACCACAAGTGGCAGCTGGATCAGAATATATGGCGTCATCGCGTAAGCCGTACCCATATAAATGTCTTTCAGCGTTCCTTTCCCGTCAAACAGCGTCGTAAGACACCAGTTTGCCACACAGTATACAACAAAAGGAAGCAAAAACGACATGATCTGCATCAAAAGGTTTACATCATTCCAGCGAACCGGAAGGAATACGAAACTGGTTCCCCCTAATCGGATCAAAACGGTCAGGAGAACGAGGACCACCAGCGTATTGGCAGCTGCCAGGGATCCTCTCTTTTCATGCGTCAGATCCCAAAAGCCGTCAAACGGACGGACAATACAGTGAAGTGAGAAGCGTAAAGATCTACGATACGCAGCCCAACTCTCTTTGTTGAGAATTCGTTGCTTAAAACTCATCCTTTCTCTACCTCCTTCCTTGCCTTCTTGACAAATCCGTAACCATAGCCAAAGAGGATCAGGATTACGACAACGGCAATAATGATCCCGATGTTTTCTTCGAACCAGTCTTTCCGGTAAAGTTTATACGCTTTGGAGTAATTCGTGGAATCCAGTTTCAACTTAAAATACTCCATCGCTTCCGTATACTTCTCCTGTCTCAGATAAGCACGGCCGATACCGATATACGCCTGGTCATAGTTACCATTTAATTTAAGCACTTTCTGCCACGTCGCTGCGGAGGCATCGTAGTCACCGCGCTTATACTGGCTAAGTCCTTCATTGATATAAGTTCCATACTCGGTCAGCGTAAACTGCGTGATCGAACCGAGATTCGCGTCCAGCACAACAAGTGTATCCCCGAGATCCTCGATCGCGACCGGATTGATGAAATATCCGGCCTTATAACCATGTCCGCCGAACGCGTACAGCATGTTACCCTGGAAATCATAGGAGAAGATACGTCCTCTCGTATTATCCAGTCCATAGTATACATCGTTATCCAGACAGGCAATGTCTACAAATTTTGAAGGGCCGCTCATCTCGCCGTGGCCGACCCACCACAGATCCCCGGCCGGCTCAAAATACCCGTTACGCACGAGTATATCCGTTCCTTTCGCATTCAGCTTACGGATCGGCTGCGCGTCCAACGGGTTGGTCTCTTCACCTATAACGCCGATCGTGGCATAAATAAATCCCTCGGAATCCAGACAGAGGTTACTGTACTCCGTCGGCACGAACAGATCCATCTGCGCTCTCTGCTCCTTTGTCGCGATCATTTTCCACAGATATTCCAAAAAGTTATACGTTACTTTGCTCGCGCCGACAAACCCGGTAAAGCTTCCGTCGCTCGCAAATTCCATAAATCCTTTGTTTACGTTCTGAACCTGTGTAAAGATCCGCTTTGAACTGTCAACGACAAGTTTCTGCGGAAGAAAGTCCGTCGACTGGTCTACTGTCTCGTCCTCCGGCCTTGTGATCACCTTCACGAGTTTTCCGCTGGGATCCAGATGCACGATCCTTTTGTTTCCGGTATCGGCGATATAAGTATTACCTTCCTCATCCACAAATACATCCTGCGGCTGTGCCAGGGCATCCTGCTGGCCGTTGTTATCAAATTGCTTGATCTCCTTCACCATCGTGAATACATCGTTTTCATACGTAAATTTCACAACTCTACTGTTTCCGGTATCTACCACATACATATCATTGCCGATCACGTACAGACCTTCCGGATCTACAAAATTCCCGCACGCGAAGTCCGAACCAGTGATCGTCCGTGTTACCGAATAGGCATCGGGCGACTCCCTGTCGTATCCCCAGCAGTCATAGATGTATGTATAATGGTTGCCATCCGAACTTGTCGCTTCGGCGCCGGTACTGCACAAAAGGACGGATGCGGTAAGTACCAAAGCAAACACAGATGCTATTTTTTTACATACTCTCATGTTTCATCCTCCTTTATCAGTCTTTAATACCCGAACTAGCCATTGTTTCCAAAATATTACTCTGTGCCATAATGAATATGACGATCGGAACCATCATAACGACCATCGTAGCCGCTGAACCGACGCCGGCACGGGCCACACCACCAGACATGATCTGCTGCAGCGCGTATGGCAGCATCTTATATTCTTCCGAATAGATATACACCTGTCCTTTCTGGTTCCAAAGGTTCTGTACAGAGAAGATCGTTACAGTCAGCCACGCCGGTTTTACGTTCGGCATGACAATCTGCAGATAAATACGTCCTTCCCGCGCGCCGTCGATCTTCGCCGCCTCGATGAGCGCGTCCGGGATCTGCTCCATAAACTGCTTCATGAGGAAGAGTCCCATCGGGAGCGCGAACGCAGGCACGATGAGCGCCAGATAGGTATCCACCCATCCGAGCTGTGACATGATCAGATAGGTCGGGATCTGAAGCACGTATACGTTAAACATCAGGGCTGATTGGCAGAGGTTGAAAAATCCCTTGCCGCCCGGAAAGCTGTATTTAGCAAGTACATACGCTGCCATCGAACCGATGAGCAGATGCCCGAGCGTACCGACCAGCGTGGTCAATACCGTATTAAACACGTAACGGGTAAATGGCACATACGAACTCGACATGACAACAAGCAAATCCTGAAAGTTATTGAATGTCGGGTTTTTCACGAAAAATCTTGGCGGATAGAGATAAATCTCATCCAACGGTTTAAACGCACTGCTGATTGCATATACCAAAGGCATAACAAAGAATAAACCAAACAAGATCAACATAATGTAAATCCCCAAATCTCCACCGCGGGAACGATTCGGTTTTCTTCTTTTCAGCTTGATCAATTTCATCGCCGTTATACCTCCTCTCAAGTTCCAACTTTGCTCAGCAATGCCTGGATCGCTTTGTTACAAACGATCATAACGACAAATAGGATCGTCGCTATCGCTGAGGCGTATCCCATCTCAAATCGCGTCGTACCATAGTCGATCAGATGGGTGACAACAGTTCGCGCCGCATAGTCGGTACTTGGGAATCCACACAGCGCCATCGTGACGTCCGCGACGCCGAATGACTGCGTAATTGCCATAACCGCACCGAACAGAAGCATCGGCTTCATGTTTGGCAGGGTGATATACCACAATTCCTGCCAGCGGTTTTTGACGCCGTCCACATAACCGGCCTCAAACTGGGAGGCATCAATACCCTGCAGTCCTGCCACGAAGGAAAGGAATCCGGTACCGAGACTCATCCAGAGTACGATGATGATCACGACGTTCATCATGTACTTTACATCGGTAAGCCACAAAACCGGCTCACTGATAAATCCAAATTTGATCAGGAACGCATTCACATATCCGTACGCGTCTCCACTGAACAAGATCGACCATACCATGTACGCCTGGCCGGAAATCGTAGGCGCGTAGAACACACACACGGCAAAGGCACGGATATATCTGGGCAGCTCATTGATAAACCACGCGAAGATAAAGGACATGATATATCCGAGCGGGCCTGTGATCGCCGCCAGAAGGAATGTGTTCTTGATGGCGATCAGGAACACGTCATCAGACAGAAGCAGGTCTATATAGTTCTCTAGGCCGGTAAACTTCGCTGGTTCCAGCACGTTGTAGTATGTAAAGCTGTAAAAGATCGACATACACACCGGCAAAATATAGAACGCTGTAAACACGATCGCATATGGCAGCAGAAACAGATAACAGGTTTTCGACATTTTTGCCTTTTTCCACGCAATCCCCATATTCCGTTTCTTAATCTGTGTATACTTTACTAGAAACTTCATACATTTTGCTCTCCTCTCTAATTATTTTTCGGCAGGGTTGGAAGTCCAAACTCTTTCCGTTTATTGCTAATCTCATCGTCGATCGTTATAACATAATCAAGAAGAGTCTCTCTCGGGTCTTCATTGTTGTTCATGACTTTACGGATCGCATTCGTGATATGGCGGGATGTGTAATATCCCCCGGCAACTTCTGGAAGTCCAAAGGCATGTTCCCACTGCTCTTTCAGTGCATCCGACTCCCTGCTGCTCCACGACAACGTTTCAAACGTTTTTCTGTTTGCCGTCGCGTAACGTGCCGACGCACCCATGACAGCCTCAAGCTCGCTGGCGAAATTGGCCTGTGTTTCTGAACTAGCCCACCATTTGAGGAATTCCCAGCTGATCTCTTTCTTATCTCTGTCTTCCGCGCCACGCAACATCATCGAACACGTACCCCACGACTGTACCGCGCGGTTGATCGTGCCATCTTCCTGCTCCACGCCAGGCATCATCGCGAAGTTCCAAAGACCTTTGATCTCCGGTGCGAAAACGGCCAGCGTATTAAAGTTGTTGTAATCGGCTACACCGATCGGCATCTCACCGCTTCGGAAACGGTTTACGAAGTCATACTGTTTCTCCAGTTTATAGTTCGTGAACAATTTCGTATAGAACTCAAAGGCTTCGATCGCTTCGGGTTCCCCGATCATTGTACGCATCGCCTCTTCGTCATAGAGTGTACCGCCTCGCTGGTAAAGCTGCGCATAGTAGTTCGCGAGGTCAGGGTTCGTCGTATTTCCGATCTTACGCTCTACACTCGGCACGGCAAATGTCATACTGCTCTTTTGCAGAACCGGCAGGATCTTCAACACGTCATCCCACGTATTGACATCCTTTTCCACATCAATTCCGAGATCTCCCATAATGTCTGTACGATAGAACATCACATTATAGTTCTGTGTCTCTGGCAGGGCAAAAAGTCCGCCGTTAAACTTATAGGACACGTAGGAACTCTCATAATATTCGGATAATACATCATCCAGTTCCGGGAACTCGCGCAAGTCTACAACGGCATTCCGCAGCGCGTAGTTGACCGGCTCAGTCTGCGCGATACAAAGCGCCACATCCGGGCCAAATCCAGAGATAACGGCTGGAAGCATCGCGTTGACACCGGTAGACGTCGCTGTGTTCGCCGCGTCGATCAGCTTGACATTGACCTTGATCCCCGTTTTCGGTGTAAACAACTGGTCAACCATGTTTTTCAAAATCGTACTCTGGTCACGGCCAGCCGTGATCCAAACGTCAATAACATCTTTATCCTTCGAATCGTATACGTTACCGAGCGCCGAAGAATCGCTGCGGAACGAATTGACAAAAAGGATACACTCATGTACTAGTTTATCAAATCCGTTTTCGGATACTTCCGGCAGCTTATCTTTGCTGCTCGCGATCGCTATGTAGTCAATATCCATTGACGCCGCGCTCAGGTTATTGATCGATGTTCCGAGGGAACTGATATTTTCTTTAAAATTCTTTAATGTTGATGGGATCTTATCGGGACGCTCCACAAATTTTTCCATCTGGGCTGCCAATGTCTGTGCCACGGAAATCTCTCCGCTCTTCTCACCCGCATAGGCAGTCACGTCATCTACCAGCTTGTAAAGCCTCTTCGATTCGATCTTCATCGCCTCGATGACTTCAGGATATACCTTTTCGATCTGGTAATCACGGTACGCATCCGGTTCCGTTCCTGTCAGTACCAGGATCGTACGGTACATTTTATTCATATTGAATACGCTGTCGGAGAGCTGTGACAGATACGCTCCGAGATCGCCCAGCGTGTTTTTCAGACGGATCACATGCTTTCCTTTTGCGAGATGAAACTTGTACGCCTCGCCATTTTCATCCTGAAGGCACACCATTTCCCACAGATTGTTATATGTAAAACGGATCTGTGACACTTCCTCAAACGGGATCTCCCCGTCGATGTAGAGGGAACGGTTTGCTATGTATCCACGGTTATATCCCTGACGGCCCTTGATGCCGATCACGTAATCTCCCTCTTCGGGAACTTCCATTTCCCATTCCAGCCAGTCATTGGCCACTTTCCACTGGGTACCGCCGGTCATGTTGAGCACCTGCTTATCGGTATTTCCGATCGTGACCTCTCCGCTTTCCTTATTCGCGTACTCGGTATCGCCGGACCCACGGTCATAACTTGCGTACAGGGACGGTGCCGAACGTCTGACTGCCGTCTCTCCCTGGATCTTATCCAGATAATCCGATACACTGTTCGCCTTACCTGAATTTTCCTGTGCGTAGTCCGCATACGCAGGCGTCTTTTTCCTATTTCCAACCGTCAGCTTCCGGATCAGGAATTTTTCATTCACTCCGGTCAGACGGATCGTATTTTTACCTGCTTCGAGATAAAACCGATACGGCTCAACTTCATACCCCGTCGCATCTTCAAAATACGCGGACATCCAGCTTCTGTTCGGATCCTCAATCTGTGCTGCCCGAATCTCATTTCCCTGATTGTCCTTGGTCGGCTCCGCCGCATCCGTGTACACACGCTGGAACGCTATCGCATCCGCGCCGCTGAACGGCACCTTCCCGTTGATCTCCACTTTCGTCTCAATGGAAATCCCGCGGTCGTCATCGTCCGTCGTCGGATAATATTCCACAAGCAAATTGTAGTATCCAGCCTGTTTGACATCCACTTCAAACTCTGCATACCCTTCTTCTGGAATCTGCAGCGCATCAGCCTTGTCACTGTCCGGCCCTATGCCGCTTCTCTTGGACACGTTACTGCTGTCTGTATAGCTGAACACATCCAGATCATAAGTGTTACCGGCACCCTCTGGTATGGAATCCCCATGCGTGTCCGCGTAAATGGAATATGTATCGGTACGACCATATTCTCCGCTCGCCGCTTCCAGATCCACGCCTTCATATTTGTCTGAGTTGTCGGTGATCGAGGAACCCTTTAGAGTAAAAAACAGCGCTAAAGCTGCGATGATACCCACAATCACAAGGAATGTCCTCAAGCCTTTTTTCTTCATCAACTTTGACATAGCTGTCGCAATCTCCTTTCGCCCTTTCTCTTTTTTATGCGCTTCACAAAACAGGTTTTGTAAGACACATTGCGTTGAATCATTTGTATATTTTGCATACAATTTATACTCAATTATATCACTGTTTTTGTGACATGTCTATAGTTTTGAACATTTTTTTATGAATAATGAACAAAAAGTGAACGGGGAAAATTGGGCGATTTGACATTTTATCCATCCTATATTAAAATGACCCTAACAAATTTTGCGCATTTTCGTGGTGCAATATGAACAAAAAGGAAATTTTTAGAAAAAGGAGATTTTTGACATGTACAATCCCACATTTACAAATCCCATCCTTCCGGGATTTTATCCCGACCCTTCCATCTGCCGGGTAGAGGATGACTATTATCTGGTAACATCTACCTTCGCCTACTTCCCAGGCGTACCGATCTTCCACAGCCGGGACCTCATCCACTGGGAACAGATCGGAAATATCCTCGACCGAAACGAACAGCTCCCGCTGGCAGGCGCAGACGTCAGCCAGGGCATTTTCGCCCCGACGCTCCGCTACCACGACGGCACCTTTTACATGATCACGACAAATGTAAGTTCCGCCCTCGGGAACTTTTTCGTCACGGCCAAAGACCCGGCCGGCCCGTGGTCAGAACCGTATCCTCTCGGCTCGGAAGGCATCGACCCGTCACTCTTTTTCGATGACGACGGCACATGCTGGTACTGCGGTACGAAACCGAGACGCGAGGGCGCCAGATATTTCGGGGACAATGAAATCTACATACAAAAACTCGATCTGGAGACGAAAAAGCTGACCGGCGAGAGCTACCCGGCATGGCACGGCGCGCTGCGCCAGGTCGAATGGCCCGAAGGCCCGCACATTTACAAAAAGGACGGCTGGTACTACCTGTTCATTTCCGAAGCCGGAACAGCCCACCACCACGCCGTTTCCGTCGCGCGGAGCAAAAGCCTGACCGAACCGTTTGAAGGCTGTAAGGGCAATCCGGTCCTGACCCACCGCCACCTCGGATTCCACTATCCGATCGTAAACGTCGGGCATCCTGACATCGTCCAGACGCCGGGCGGCGAGTGGTGGATGGTCCTTTTAGCATCCCGTCCGTATGGCGGCTACTGCCGCAACCTCGGCAGGGAGACATTCCTCGTCCCATTCTGCTGGGAAGATGGCTGGCCAGTCATCAATCCGGGCAGGGGTATCGTAGAGCCGTCTGGACCAGCACCAGGACTACCGCTGTCGATCACTCCAGCTGTCCCGTCGCGGGAAGACTTTGACGGCAGCCAGCTTCCGCTCCACATGATGTACCTGCGGAATCCGGTTGCAGGAAACTACTCCCTTACAGCCAAAAAGGGATTCCTCTCGCTGCGCTGCGCGAAAGATACGATCAGTTCGGACGGAACTCCGAGTTACGTCTGTCTCCGCCAGAAACATTTCAGTTTCCGATTCGAAACATCTCTCGTCTTTGAACCCGCGGGCACAGATGAACAGGCCGGTATCGTCATCTTCCAGAACACGGCATTCCACTACCAGTGTCTGGCAGGAACAGACGGATCTACTACTGTAGTGTCCGTGGTTAAAACGGAAAACGGCTCTGCCACTACCGTCTCTGAAACGGTGTTAGATGCCCCGTGCCATGCGCTGACCTTACGGCTGGAAGCAGACGGACAGGACCTCTCGTTCTCCTTTTGCCGGGAAAACGGTTCCTTTACGGCCATCGCGGACAAACTCGACGGGCGCATCCTTTGTACGGACGCCGCCGGCGGCTTTGTCGGAAATACGATCGGCATTTACGCGACAGCAAACGGAAATGAGAGCGATACGTCTGCCGCCTTTGACTACATCGAATATACCGGGGCATGACCGCCCGCAAAAAACAAGTTGCAAAAAGGCGCGAAACGTAAACCGATCCGGTTTTGTTTCGCGCCTTTTGATGCGGATGGTGGGACTTGAACCCACACGAGGTCACCCCCGCAAGATTTTGAGTCTTGTGCGTCTGCCATTCCGCCACATCCGCATGCGTGACCGGGATGTCTCCCCATCACGACATTGATTATATTACCATGTTTTGCTGTTATTGTCAAACATTTTTTTCAAACGCCTATCTTATTGCCTATCGTATGTCAATCCCCTGACATCATTTTCCCGCGCGGAACAGATAGTTCCCCGTATTCCGTGCTGTTTCCGGCACTCCGGATAACGTTTTGCCAAGTCCTGAAGCGTATGTATCCAGCACTTTTTTGTCCACCTCATCCAGATTCAATCTTGGCACATCTGACGTAACATAATAATCAACCAGCGTTCCATGTTCAAAAATGAAAACGATCCTCTTTTCCACAAATTCCGCTTTCACAGCTGCCGGTTCCAGAAATCCATTGATGCTAACCGTTTGATTCCGGCGGAAAACAAGTACATCTCTGCCCCCGGCGACATAAGAAGAAAGCAGATCATAACCGCCATCTGCCCTCACACCGTCTACCACGTTCCGATACTGCTGCGGAATAAAGCAGCTAGAACGGTTTAAGTTGACAGAAAGATAACGATACTCTCCATAGGAAGAAGTGATAAGAAATTCAACCCCCTGACAATACAGCTTATACCCGTCCCCATCCTCATAGTAGCCATCCTCGTACCCGTCAAAATAGTCTGCCATCTTTTGGAGAACACCTGCACTGTCTTTCTCCTGTCTTTCCACTTCCGCAACCATGTCCACAAAACCAGAAAATCCGCAGCTCTCGATCACCGCTAATTTCTGCTTATCCAAACATTCACCTGTTTTGTTATCCCACTTTAACGGACAATACAAAGCTTCTACCTCGTCCTCATCGTTATCTGCAGTGACAAACAGATTATTATTCCTGTTCAAGAACTCCGGGGCATCAAACTTCTTTATGAATTTAAGCGTATCCTCATACTCTTCCTCCAATTCCTCTTTGCTGTACTCCTTCTCTTCCTCGATCAGTTCTGCCAGTTCCTCCGGATCATACTCTTCGTCCTCATCGAAATAATCTTCCGCGTAATCCTCCTCCGTCTCATAGCCCTCAAACAATTCCTCTTCGGCAAGTTTGATCTTCTCCTCTGTCACCCCGAACAGGTTTGAATCAATGAGCTTTTGTATCCGTTCCGGCAGCGGCTGGTACGCGGCATACCCTCTCTGATCGAGTGTTGCTACTACACTTGGTTCTTCGTCCTCATCGTCCATATCATCATAATCCTCGTAATCCGAATCCACCTGCACAGGCGCATTGGCTGCCGTGGCCTTACAAAACACTAAAAATAATGCGCCGATCACGAATATCAGCAGGATGCCGATGACCGCACTTATGTTATCCTTTCTCATGATATCTCTGTCTCCTTTCCAAACGATATGACCCGCTTCATGCAGATCTTACGCCCCCCTCTGGCGTTTCATCACTGCCAGTCCGATTCCGTGGATCATCGCCCACACAATACACCCTACCATAAACGTCACAATGTAAAATCCGTACTTCTCCATCACGGTTTCCGCCGCCGGGTATGGCATATTTCCTGTGATAACTGCGACTGCCGTCCCCGCGCTGATGGAAAATCCGGTCACGATAAATTCAGTTACAGCGGGAGAATTGATCATCCGGTTATTCGATTCCCGGATATTCCAGCGCATACGGAGAAGAAGTGCCAAAATCCCGACCGCCGCAACTATGACCACCGCCAAAAACAGGATCTTCTCACCCATGTATCCCCATTCTGCCCCCATCGTGTAGATCTCTGTTTCACCTATATACTCATCACCAAAATTGATCGCAGGATAATGATTCAAAAAAACCCCTGCAACCTTACTCATGTGGAGATCTTTTATTGTCGTCATTTCATATAACAGCGTATAATAAGTCGGCACGAACAGCATGCCAAATCCCGCAAACATGGCTACCGGCATATTATGGATACAGCTCTGCATCACAAACAACACGAGAAACATAGCGCTCAGCGCCAGAAACATCATACCTGATGTCTGCCAGATCATCAAATAAGCATTGGACATAACGCCGCCATCCGTCAGTTTTTCGATCGGCATGATGCTGGCATTTTCAGCAAGCCCTTTACTCAAAATCGCGTTGGTGATCGTTCCAAAAACACCAAAAAATACGCAAAATCCAAAAATAGCACTCTCCCCGGCGCACACCTTCATCGCCGCCTTGTTCCTCTCTTTGATCGGAAGGATGCGGAGAAAGTCAGAAATTCCGGCACGATTTTCCTGATAGAATACCTTGCGGATGAGCATCGCCTCAAAGACGATCACGGCAAACCCATGAAATCTGCTCAACACATCGTACATCGACGTAATGAACATATCCCCGATCTCAAAACTAGAATACCCATCCGGGTACGCCATCATCAACCGGAACGACGTATTCATGTCACTCATCGAAAGAAACACAAGGACAAAAACAAAAGCGGCATAACATACCGATAATACGAGTACCGGAAGTACTTTTTTCCATTCCCTTTTCATATATGTAACAGCTGGTTTACTCATGGTCCCTCCTCCTTCGATTTGAATAAATAAACAGCTCCTCCAAAGAAATCTCCGTCTGCTCGACCAGATCCGCGCCCTTTCCGCCAAAGAACGCCTCGGCGCCCTCCTGTTCCTCATCGAGCACATGGTCCCACAAAAAAGTATACACACTGCCGATATTGGAATAACTGATGACACGCCTGTCGTTCAATACGCCTTCCGGTACACCGTTTTTAAATACGACCTGGTATTTGCTGATCTGCGCCTTGACCTCATCGAGATTTCCCTGATACTTCACACCGGTCTCTCCGAGCATCGTAACCGTATCGCATATCTTTTCCAATTCATACAGATGATGGGTGGAAATGATCACTGCGATCTCCCCGTATTCTACTTTTGTCACAATATGATCGAGCAGATCCGCCTTGGCGATCGCGTCCAGTCCGCTCGTCGGCTCATCGAGTACGAGCACATCCGGGCTCAGGGCCATATTGAGCATAAACGATGTCCGCATCTTCTGCCCTTTCGAAAGATGTCCGATCTTTCGTTTTACCGGAATCTTAAAAATTTCATTCAACTTATCAAATTCCGCGCGGTCAAATTTATCAAACATGCCCCCGTAAAATTTCACCATATCCTGCACCCGGTATTTCGGAAAAAAATTACAGTTATCTGCCACATATCCCATGTGTTTTTTTACTTCCGGATTGTCGAAAACCGGTTTTCCATCCACTAAAATTTCTCCCGAGTCCACTTTCAAAATTCCGGTAATACACTTGATCAGTGTCGTCTTACCAGAGCCGTTCGGCCCGATCAGCCCGTGGATCTTTCCCTGTTCCACCGAGAATGAGATATCTTCTACGACGGGCTTTTCGCCTTTGTCATACGACTTGGTCACTTGCTTTAATTCAATCATCTTTTCCTCCATTTCTGAGATTTCCTCTTTCTCCCTTTGTTTGCAACGGTAAGCGGTTCCGTCGTGCAGGCCGGGTCTACCTGTTTCACCGGACAATATTACTGTAAATATCCTCCAGTTGTTCCTCCAACTCCTCTCTCTGGATCCCCATATAGATCAAGTCCATACATACACCCCGGAATGCGAGAAATCCCCTTTTAAGCTGTGTCTCAGACGGCTTATGATCACATTTTTCCGCGATATAAGCTCCTTTCCCCCGTATCGTCACAATGACGTTCTGACGCTCCAGTTCACTGTAGGCCTTCGCTACCGTCCCCGGCGTCACAGAAAGTTTCAGCGCGAGTTTGCGCACAGACGGAAGACCGTCCCCCGGTTTTAAATACCCTTTCAGAACAAGCATCTTGATCTGGGATATGATCTGCTCAAAAATAGGCTGGTTATTCGTTGGATTAATTTGTATCACACAATCACCTCCTTCCCGTTATAAAGCCTGCACCTGTACTAACTGTACCACTTCAATCCATACAGTCAGTATACACAAATGCCGCGCAAGTGTCAAGAAAAAAATGGCACACCTGCAAGGTATTTCCACACTTGCAGGTGCGCCGTGTATGAACGCGGTATCGGATCATACTTTAAAAGAGGCCACCGTTTCATTTAAAAGTTCGCTTAACCGGAACAATTCCTCCATTTTCCCAAGTACTGTATTGGAATTCTCATTGGAATTCTTTGCAAAACGCTCCATACCCTGTATACATCTGTCAATATCGCCGACCAGCGACGTGATCGACCGGATCGTTTCATTAATGCCCTCCATCGCGGCACTCATCTGTTCGGAAGCAGATCCCAGATCACTGGAAATGCCATTGTAAAAAACCGCGTCTTCTTTATACATGCCGGCAAGCTCCGTCATGCTCCTGTAATCGCGCATGACCTTTTCATTCATAAATGTCAGCAGACTCTCCGATCGATCTGACAAAACCGATACATTCTGCATGACATCTTCCGTTACCTGACGTATTTTATCCACCGCATCCCTCGAGTGGTCAGCGAGTTCGCGGATCTCATCCGCCACAACGGCAAAACCCTTTCCGGCTTCTCCGGCGCGCGCCGCCTCGATCGAGGCGTTCAGCGCCAGCAGGTTTGTCTGGGAACTGATCGAGAGGATCTCTTCTGTCAGGGTATTGATATCCCGCACGCGCTGGCTGTCCGCGATCGCCCGCTCCAACTCCCCTTTCGTCTCCTGATACATGGAGACAGCTTCTCTGCCAGCCAGTTCAGAACTTTCATGCTGCTTTCCGGCGCGGCTCATGATATCGCCTGACTGCGCAGCCGCCTCCCCGGCTTTTTTCGCCACATCTTCCACAAGTCCTCCGAGCTCCTGTCCGGTCGATTCCATATGGTCTGCCAGTTCTTTTGCCGCACTCGTCTGTCTGAGCACTTCCACGACTGACTGTAAAATATGGGAAATCCCCTTCGTCAGCACAGCCATTTCCTCCGATGTACCTTCCGCGATCGTGCCGATACTCTGCGCCTCTTCTTTCGTATGGAGTATAATGGTCCGTATCTGCTGTTTTACTTCTACCGTCGCCGTACGGATTTGCTCCGTCTCATTTTTATACTCTTTCGGTATCGCTGTCTCACTCACGGTATGTTCAGAAAAATCACCTGATGCAAACTGCTTGAGCATCTGCACCGGCGCCAGCGTCCTGCCGATCAGTCCTGCCATGAACACAGCTACCAAAACGATCATAAGAAGCGCGGTCACAAGCGCCACAACTACCATTGTAGTAAGCGATTTCACGACGTTTGCCGTCGGCACCACGACACCGAGTTTCCAGCTGCTCGCCTCAATGACCGACGCGGCAAAATAACATTGTGTCCCGTCGTAATCCCTCATTTTTTCCACACCGCTGTCCGCTCCGTTTATGAGAGCATCCAACCCGGGTAAAATATCCGTCACAGCAACTGCCGCGTCTTCCGTCGGCTCATACTCCTTATTCCGGTGTGCCACATATTTTCCGCTGCTGTCAGCCAAAAAGCCATAAACACCGTCGGCAAAATTAATGCTCCCAGTCAGGTCCGTCACCGTGCCCAATGTGACATCCAGACCGATCACGGCCTCGAGACTTCCATTTATGTAAACCGGTGCCGCGATCGTCGTACACATCTGGTTCGTCAGCACGTCCCAGTAAGGATCGGTCACGATGACCGCCTTCTCCTCTGCCGCCTGCTGATACCAGCCGCGCTGTACCGGGTCATACCCATCCGGTATTTCCGCGTCCCGGTTCGACTGGAGGAACTTACTTTCCTTCGTTCCGCAGTATAAATTTAACAGTTCTGGCCGGTCTGACGCGAATGTGTCTAACACGGACTGTATCAAGCCATCTGATGTATCCGCGGCGGCTTCCACACTGTTCGCTGCGCCGTCCGCCAGCATTTTTTCATTTTCGATCCATGTGTTGATCTCTTCCGCGTATTTTTCTGCATTGAGCTGCAGCGCCTCCGTCTGATCCTGGATCAGGTTCCTTCCCGCCACCACGACAGTGCCGATTGTTGTCAGCATAATGCTTGCCACTACAATAGCGATCACGCTGATCGTCAGTTTTCCTTTCATTGTCCTTCTCATAATCAGCCTCATTTCTTTACATGATATGTAACAGGATCTTTGTGATAAACATCCCGTCTTTTACTGAAAACTCCGCTTCTCCTCTATAATAGGATACCACTTTTAAAATACTTGATATGCCGATGCTCTTTCCAGAATCCGACTGCGGCACGCCATTTTTAAATTTAAGATCTGCCAGGCAGGTATTTCGGCACTGGACGACGATCTTCTTCCCCTTTTGGTCGACCGACACAAAAATTTTCTGATCCGGTTTGCCAGAAGACTGGCAGCCATGTATCGCATTCTCAAAAACATTGGCAATGACAGCGACGAGATCAATGTCCCGCACGGCAACGTCTCCTGCGACCCCGACACACATCAAAACCTCAATGCCTTCCTTTTTGGCCTGTCGGGCGTACAGGGACAGGATATTACTGATCGTTTCATTTCCACTGATACATTCCGTTCCACGATTCTCCACATCTTCCCTGTACTGTTTCACATAAGCGAGCAGCTTATCGTTTTCCCCGTTTTTGATATATTTCTCGATCAGGAGACTGTGATGGCGCACATCATGCCGTATCCTGGCCGCCTCCTCCCTTGACTCGCGCATCAACTCCAACTGCCGGCTTATAAGCCGCTCATTCGTCTCAAGCAGTTCATTTTCCACCTGATAACGGCGCTCCCTGCCCCGGTGGAGATAGATCTTATACACCATAAACTGTATGATCCCAGCCATTAGAAAAAGAATGAGCGTCCTCACGACATGAAACATGGAAAATACATGGGTTCCCGGCCAAAATGCCACGAGTGCCGCCGTCAGTATGGAGAAGAATACTGTAATCGTGCTGAAGCAGTCCATCTCTTCCCTCACATAGTCTATGCCCTCCAAAAAACGCGTTCGGACGTTCCGCGCGATGACCGCGATCATAAGCGTCATCAGCACAAAGCGTACCGCAAAATCCGCCCATATACTCTCCGAAAACCATAATCGCGCCGCATCAATGCCGCAAAATACAATCACGGAAATCAAGTAAAACCCGAGCGTCAGCTTATACAAAGATACATAGATCGTTTCCCTGCTCAGTTTCGTGCAGAATATGCCGATCACCGGAATGGTGAGCATACCGGAAAAGCGGACAAAGGATTCCCAGTCGAGGGCATACCATACACTGAAACAGACTACGGCTGCTGCTCCAAACAAAACATAACAGCAAATGGTTTTTTTCATGGGAAGTCGAGGGCGGTCGAGAAGCAGAAAAACTGCCATCATCAAACAAGCCGCCATACCATTCCTCACACCCGCTACCCAAAAAGAACCACCTAGCATCTATTCCTCCGTCCCGAAGCGCCCACGCCCGCTTCCTGTGCTATCCATCATACTGGATTATTGTAACATAAACGCCTCGTTCCTATCCACCAAACGGAACAATTTGCATGTTTGAGGGTACAATTGGCAGTTTGTAAAACCAAATTCCCGTTTTGCAGCCAGCATTCACATTAAAAAGGGGAAAAACAAGCACACCCCTGTCGACTGGCTGTGCTTGTTCTGATCGGGAACACATTTACTTCACATCAATTTTAATCCTTTGATACAGGCCGTTCCGGGTTATGCAGTAAAGATAACAGCTCCCACGCCGCACTCCCGTGATGGTCCCCTTCTTTGATACGTCTGCCACGGATCGATCCGTGATGATATAGCGAACCAGCTTATCTGCTTTCTTCGTCTTTTTCCCCGACACTTTAACGTTCAGGCGGATCTTCTGGCCAGTCCTTACCTTTACTGCCTGAGCCTTGATGCGTATCTTCGATACATTCCCGTATCTGCCGCCCTTTGTCGCACTGTATACGGGCAGGGATTTTGTTAGGACCACCCGCTTCCCGTCAATGATCCGATAAGCTGCCACATAATATTTATACCGTGTCCCTTTTTTAAGTCCACCGCATTTCACCCTGCGTACATTTTTCCCCACTGTCCGCAGGCGTTTCCATCTGCCATTCGAGCGCGCTCTGTAAACAACATATCCTTCCGCCTGCCCGACCGCATTCCATCGAATCACTTGAGACGTTTTAGCAGATGTCACTTTTGGCAGAAGCAGGTTTCTTTGCACTGTTTGTTCCTCTGGAGGAATAACCGACGGCTCCGATGTTCCCGACGGTTCCATCGTTGGTTCTGATGACGGTTTCACTGGATCTGGCGACGGCTGTGGAACGGTCGGTTTCCCAGTCGGATCGACCGGCGGCTTCTGCGTCGGCTCGGATGACGGCTCCCACGGTGCGCCAGATGCCCCCGGAGTCGACGTTTCCTCTGGAACGATCGGCTTTTGTGTCGGCTGGCTAGTCGGTTTTGATGTTCCTGACGGCTTCTGCGTCGGTTCCGATGACGGCTCCCACGGTGCGCCAGATGCCCCCGGAGTCGACGTTTCCTCTGGAACGATCGGCTTTTGTGTCGGCCGGGTGGATGGCTCCACTGGTTCCTGCCCGTCGCGGTAGATCGTTTTTTCAAAATCGTCCGTCTGCAATAAATAGGAACGGAAGATTTCCGCTTTTAGCTTCTCCACCTTTGTCTGCTGCGCGCGGATATTGTTGGAACCGCCGGGAAGCGCCACGACATTTTTCAGATCGCTTTCCACCGCCTGGCACATAAGTTCACGCATCGACGCAAAATCCGGGATCGTTACCGTCTTGTTTTCCCATGTGATCGTAACCGGTTTTAACTTGCCGGCCTGTTCGATCCGTTTCTCGAACATTTCTGCTTTAAAATCAGCCATTGTCCCATAGGCACCGGCAAATATCTTGTTCAGTATATAAGTATCGGACAAGAGCGTTTGTTCCGAAATGGCCTTTTGTTTATACTGATTGGATAGATAAGGCACCATGCCGCCGTAATACCCAAATTCAGCAAGCAGTTCAAATGCCTGCCGCCGTATCATGACATCCCCGCTGACACCGGTGTCATTTTGTACACCGGCATAGTTGGCGCTAAACAACGGCACAACATAATAACCGTTGTTTTTGAGAGTTCCCGTCGTCTGCGTGCCGTTCACCTCATAACGGGAGACGAGGATGCTGTTTGTGATCAGGTCACTGAGAGAATTTAGCTTCCCCGCTTCCTCAAGTGTCAGTTCCCTCACAGAATCGACATAGTGCTTCGAACCAGCTTCTCCCGGTTTGTTCCTATTGTCCGTGTCCTCGATCTGTTCCAGTTTATGAAACCATTTCTGTTTTTCCTCTGGCGACCGTTCCAGCACGACATCCGCTTCTGCATAATCAAGCGTATAGATCACATCCAGGATCCCCTGCATATACTCCTGCAGGTCAGGCTCGTCCTGAAACCGCCCTGGTACTGCGTTGTGGAACCGCTCCTGCTTCGACGCGCGGTCATAGATCAGGTTCAGGTTAAACACTGGGGGATCGTTTGGTTCATACGGCTCAAACATTCCCCTCGTATACACTTCCGCCTGCATGCCGTCCCTTGCCTCATACCCGTTCAGCATGAGCGAAGAGACGTACAGATGGGTCAGTTCATGGGAATAAGTCGCCAGTCCCCGTTCTGTCAACGCCTTTGACAGAAAATAGCGGACATTGGCCCCCTCTGCCATGCCGTCCGAGAAGAAAAACGTCGTATACATATTTAACGGCGTCATAAATTCGCGGACACCCACAGAGGCATCACTCCCGAATTTGGCCGACCACTCTGTACTGGCATCGATCGTCGTCTCCGAATAGATCCGCAGACTGTCAAACACCATACGGTTTGACAAAAGCTGCGCGCGTTTCTCCGGCTTTGCCAGCCGATACCACAGATCGATAAATTCCCTCTGCTGACTCGCGGCCTGTTCCAACTGCTGCCGGAACTGTTCACGCTGTTTTGCGTAGCGGGCCGGGTCCGACTCTTTTAATGTCCGGTCGACATAACAGTCCACGATCCCATACGTGACCGTAGTTGAGTTGGAAATAACATAAACGCTGTCCTCTGATACGGTCAGGAGCGGAAGGATATAAGACCGTGAAGCCGCTCCGTCATAAAGCTTCCGGTACAGACCGGTATCCGCGGATGTATCCCAGGCTGACGGCCGCTCCACGATATCGGCGCGGCTTTCCTGTACAAACCACTCATTCATCGGGGTATCCGGGATCCATTTTTCCCTGTTCTGCTCTAAAAACGCATCGAGCGTCATAGAGGTCGTCACATCGAAAAAAAGTTTATTCCAGCCGAACACATTCGCGCTATTGGACAGCTTTAACGTATCCCCGCCGGCGCCTCCGATCTTGATCAGCCAGTCCAGGACATCTGCCCTGACACCATACTCTCCCGGCTGATAAAGGAGGACATCACGGATATTGCGGCCGCCCATCTGAAAATCGTACAGCCGTTCCAGATAAGAGAGGCCGACCAGCAGTTTCTCTTTGTTTGTCAAAATTTTGTTTGTAAAAAAACCGGCTCCTTTTTCCTCTGCGCCGTCCGTACTGTCCACCACCCTCTGGATGATCTGCCCGATCCCGCTCTGCACGTCGGCGAACGCCTCTCCGAATGGCATGACCTTTACATTGTCCTGATTCAGCTCCCGGATCACTTCTTCGTCGGTGACTTCATTGATCGGCCGTTTATCACGAAGGGCAATCTCGGTCTTCTTATTTAACTTATCCGTTCCAGAATACCGGGATGGCTGCAATAGTTCTGCGATCGTCTCATCCTGCTCATACGATACCGACCGCAGCGCCTCCGCTGTATTCTGGCTTACCGTCTCCCCGCAGCTGGCTGCCGCGCAGACGATAGATGGAACGATCGCCGCCAGCAACAGAAACACCGCGGCCGCTGCTATTTTGATCTTTTTCATACGCCGACCTCCTTTTCATCCAGTGAAAACAAACAAGCTTCCAAAAACGCATCTGAAAAAATAACATTTCCGCCAAATTCTCTCACGTTACGGCCCAAACCATACCGGGAGGAAAACCCGTACGGGGCAAACGCCGCGTCCGCCCGGTCAAGCATTGATACGTCAAACGCGCTGTCCCCTGCGGCATAAATCATCTCAGCATCCAGATAAGGGCGGATCCGGTCTATCGCGGTACCTTTACTGAGCCCCGCCGGAACGACATACACTTTTTCCCCATTGTGAAAGACATCCACATAACGGGGATTTAAGTATTCCGTCAATTCTCTGACCGACATGTCCGGACAGCTGCATTTCGTAAATACAAACAAATTTTCGATAAAGCGGATTTCAAATTTCCTTCTCGCGTCCTGCTCTAAAAACCGGATCGCCCGTTCCAACTCGGTCATGCTCTCCTCGATCCTGGCAAGCGACTCACGGTACCAGTCCTCATCCCTCACCCCGCCCCGCAAAAGAATACCGCCGTTACACACCAGCGCAAACGCAAATCCGCCGACACCCAGGTCGATGCGGTCATATTGCTCGGCCGTGCGCGTCGTCGTCGGGATGATCAGCATGCTCTCTCTTATTTTTTTCAGTAATCCATACGTTTTTTCCGTTATAAACGAAATCTCCCTGCCCTGGTATAACTCCACATTTCTTTTGTCTATTCCGATATTATGTTTATAGGAATAGATCAGTGTATTATCAAGATCTGTACAAAGAACCTTCCTGCTCATCTTATGCCCCGCTCTGATCGTACGTGAAAGAATCTAAAAAATAACGTTAGGGACAAAAACTTTGCCCCCAACCATGTCACATATTTTTTCAAGCTTATTCCTTACAAATACCTTCTGGCGAGATCCCCGATCGTCGGATCGTTTGTGCCCTGTCCGATCGCGTTAAACTTCCACTCGCCGTTATATCGGTAAACTTCACCGAATATCATCGCGGTCATTCCAGAATAATCTTCCGTCAGATTGTATCTGCACATCTCGTTATTATTTCTCTGATCCACGAGGCGGATAAACGCGTTTTGTATCATTCCAAAATGCTGACGCCTCTTCACCGCCTCATAAATATTGACAACGATGACGATCTTATCATAATCCTGCGGCACGCCGGACAGATCGATCACGATCTGCTCATCGTCCCCCTCACCGGCTCCTGTCAGGTTATCTCCCATATGGAGCACCGTTCCTGAACAATGCCGGAGATTCCCGAAAAAGACGAGGTCTTTTTTATCCACGAACCTCCCGTTTTGGAGCAGGATCGCCGAGGCATCGCAATCGATGGCCGCCGGCTTCGGCGCGAAAAATCCGCCCCGCGGCCGCGCTACCTCATCCCAGCCGAGTCCGACGACAACTTTTGCCAGTCCCGCGTGGTCCTTGGAAAGACTGACCTTCTGGCCCTTCTGTAAACTTATCGACATAATATTCCCTCATTTCTGCCGGGCGGTTCAAACCCGCACGGCGTTATTTTCACAAATCAGCAGGAGCTACTCAACCTCGACGCCGTAGTTCGCGCACAACGCCGCCAGACCGCCCTGATAGCCGCTTCCGATCGCGTTAAATTTCCACTCGGCGCCGTTTTTATACAGTTCACCAAAGACGGCCGCCGTCTCGATCGAGAAATCTTCTCCTAAGTCGTACCGCAGCATTTCTTCTCCGTTTTCTTCATTATAGATCCGTATAAACGCGTTGTTGACCTGTCCAAAATTCTGCCTTCGCGCTTCCGACTCGTAAATCGTCACCGTAAAGGCGATCTTCGTAATGTTCGCGGGCACTTTGGAGAGATCGATCCTGATCTGCTCATCGTCACCGTCGCCGGCTCCCGTCAGGTTATCCCCCATGTGCTGTACGCTTCCAGACGGATGAGCCAGATTCCCATAGAACACAAAATCATTGGAATCTGCTACCTTTCCCGAATCGGTTAATAAAAACGCGGCGGCATCGAGATCAAAATCCCCGCCGGTATCGAACTGGTTGACATCCCATCCCAAACCGACAACTACATTTTTCAAACCCGGATTTCCTTTTGTCAGACTTACTTTCTGACCTTTCGTCAAATTTACTGGCATATCCTGTTCCTCCTGTTTCTACCTTTAATAAGTTGGTTTTGGCATATGATACTGTTGATTGAACTCATTTTTGATCGTTTCCAGACGGGCTTTGTCTTCCACCCGTTTCCTCTTGGCATCTTCCTGGATCCGCCTGGTCTCCTCGATCCCGTTCGTGATCGTTCTCCACGTCTTTTCCAGCGTCTCGATCTGGATCGAGCTTCCCGACGCGAGCTTCGCGGTCATCTTAGATGCCTGCACTGTATTCTGGGCATTCTTGACGAGCATCTCATTCGTCTTCTTATCGAGTTCCGCCATCGACTCGGCCTGGATCCTCTGACGCTTCAGCATGATAGCCTGGGCGAGCGCCTGCTTGAATACCGGAAGCGTGACGATAAACGCGGAATTGATCTTTCTCACCAGATTGTAATTACTAAATTCCATCGTCTTGATCATCGGGATCGACTGCATCGCTACATTTTCGGCCGTACGCAGATCCTGTGTGCGCTGTTCCATCATCATAAGCGCCTGCTCTAACGTCGTCACCTCAAACTGGATCGAGGTGTCGCCCGTTGTCTCTAAGTCTGTCCTCCTCTGCGCCAGATATGCCTCGATTTCTTTGCATGCCTGCTCACCGGCCAGAATATATTTGACCAGCTCATGATAAAAGTTCACGTTCGCGTCAAACATCTGACTCAGTTTCCGGTTCGACTGTTTGATCTCCGACTCATATCCTTTTAACTGCACATAGATCTTATCGACTTCGTCTCCCATCGTATGGTATTTGGCGAGAATCTTGTCCAGCTGCTTTTTCAGGTTTCCGAACAGCTTTCCAAACAGGGACTGATTGTCCTTGATCTCTTCGAGATCAAATTTCTCCATGATCTTTGCCAGCGTCTTTAGCATCTCACTCGTATCGTCGAGCTGTGACATGTTCACGCTGTTCAGTACGATATCCGAAGCCTTCGAAATTTCCTCCGCCACATCGGCGCCAAACGATACGATCGTATCCATATTATTTACTTCGATCGTACTGACGATACGGTCCACTTCTTCCGAATTTACCAGCTCACTGTTCATCTGCTGCCGGTCAGCGACAATATCATATTCTTCCACCACTTCAATTTCATTTTTTGCCACCGGCGCTTCTGTCATCGCGGTCGTCGGTGCTGTCTGAGTTTTGCTAAAATCTAGTCCCATATCAATTACCTCTCTTAAAAATTATATTGCGCCAGCCTTGACGCGGTTTATTAAATGGAGTATTTTTCAGATCAGGAACCTGAAGATCATACACATATTCTCCGATCTGATGTTCTTCCATTACATTCTGGTTCAAATATTTTTCGACACTCTGGTATCCGGTCGGGATAAAGAACAGGATATCAAAACCGATCAGATTTAAAAACGTGACAAGGATCGTATCCTCCAGCGATATGATCTGTTCCGCCGCATTCACATAAATGAGCTTCGGATTTTTCTTCGTAAAGTCAAATTTCTGTATCATTCTGAGAATATCTTTCGGCAGGTTCAGCACGGTAGAGATCACCGTGTATTCCGTTCCATTTTCCCCGATCCCCCGGATGCGCTTCTCTTCCAGGATCATCTGCAGTTTTTCCAGCATCACTTCCTGTACCTCTTCCCGCAGGATCCCATACGGGTATTTGGGATGCTGTTTCATCTTCGTTTTCAGCAGTTTGCCGTTTTTATAAAATTCAGTCGCGTAAGGCTTGACCGGATTTGGCGTCGTATGATCCAAGTAGGGCGCCTTCTGTATCAAAACCGTATTTTCCGTGAGAAGTTCCTGGATCGATCCCCAGTAGTACTCCAGCTCTCCATCTTTTACGCCCGATACTTTTGAAAAAATGACCGGTATATTCACCGTATCGCCTACGACGCTGAAACTTGGCCTGTATTTTAATTCCTGATCCCACAGGATCCGGATTTCCTCGTACATCGTCTGCAGATTGATCACGTTCGCCCTCGTATACTGCTGGTTCCTATATAGGCCCGTATCCTGGTACATCAGTGTATCGAGCTCACGTTCCGCGTGATACGCCGCCGTACCGATATGGAGCTTTGCATTGTTGACCGGAAACCGATCGAGTACGAGCGATTCCGTATAGTTCAACTCATACAGCAGATCATCGGTCAGACAGCATCTCTCATTTAAGTTCGGGCAGAGGATCAGCACATCAACCGGGAGCCTTGCCAGAAAACTCACAAACATGGCCTCACTGCTGTTCTTACAGCCTCCCAGATAGATAAAACAGGCAATATCCGTATTGTTCCAATGTTCAAACAGCTTTGCCTGGTATCTATTTAACCAGCAGAGCAGATAGACGGCCCTGTTTGTCAGCTTATTCAGACTGATCCCTGGTTCCTTCGCCGCCTTTTGTATGCTGTCGACAAACGACTGGTTCATGAGCTTGTACAATTCCCCGCCCGCCTTATGTTTCATATTCGCGGCCAGGCCGCGGATCATCTGATCCTGGTTTGTATAATTGTTCCGTTTGATGGCAGCGATCTCATCGGGCGTCGGTTTCGGGATCTCTTTGTCAACGATCACGACATTTCGTTTCGAGTTCTTCAATTCCAGCTGAAACCGGTAAAGCTCTTCCGCGTAAAACAATTTATCACTTACACCATTGATGCGGTAAAAGCAATTGTAGAACAAATGTGGATCCTTTCCGCGCGTGGAGACCGTCTCCCTGAAATCATCCAGCCCGGTGCCTTTGATCCAGGAATTCGTACTGTTTTTTACATTCGGCCTCGCTCCATACAGCGCCTCGCTGCGCTGCTCGTCCTGCATGATCTCCCGGATCCTTTTCAGGCTGAACCCCTGTGGAAATCC
Organism: uncultured Eubacterium sp.; assembly: GCA_910579145.1. Lineage (GTDB taxonomy): Bacteria > Bacillota > Clostridia > Lachnospirales > Lachnospiraceae > Eubacterium_F. The sequence continues at coordinate 7,860 of CAJTTQ010000001.1, read as the reverse complement.
GGCGGCCCCGTCTACGCGGCACTCCTCCGACCACACCGAACCGGGATCCACCTTTAAATATCCCTGATCGCCCTCATATTGCAAAAGCAGGATATCACAGCCGGCCTGTGACAGGATCGATAGCATCATCCGCTCATAACTGCTCACATACCCCTCATACAGTATTTTCGGAATCTGATCCGCGCCAAGCTGATTGATGATCCGTTCAAACTTATAGTACAGCCAGCACATAAATTTAATATACGCGTTTTTCAGCATGTTCTCGGTCTTTCCCGCTTTCTGCAGGGAATCCAGTGTATCGTATAGAGCAAGTACCACCCGCTCCCGCTGATGGTCGTTCATCCTCGGCAGCCACTTTTTTAAACTGTCATTGAGAAACCCGAGGCTCATCTGAAATCCCATCCCCATGATCTCCTCATAATAGGAGAGATTCTTCTCATCGGGATTTGGGATCTTCCCCTCAATGACAACGCCGTTTTTCCTGGCCTCATTGTAATATTTTTTGATAAACTGCTCGATCTCCACGGAATATACAGTGAGCCGGCAGAAATATACCCCTTTTTTCCGCCTTTTGCTGCATTCCGTAAAATAGTCATCGAGGTTCTGAATGTTTACACGTTCCAACATGGGATGCTCTCACCTTCAATATCTACTCATCTTATTTTTGTTCATCACAAATCCCAGGCCTGTGCCGACAACCCCGCCTATGATATGGGTCAGATTGGACACATTATTGTGGATAAACATACCTTCATATACCTGCTGTCCAATGTAAATAAAAGCCACTAAAATAAACGTAAGCGGAATCTTCCCTTCCTGAAAACTCGTCAGCGACGCTAAAAGGATAAAGGCAAACACGACTCCGCTCGCTCCTAAAAGCCTGACATTCGGGAAAAATATAAAATGAACGAGCCCCGAAGCGAGGGCGGTCGTCAAAATGACGAACAAAATATTCGACGAGCCATATTTTTCTTCCAAAAGAGGCCCCACGACAAGGATCATCATGATATTTCCGAAAAAGTGCTGCCAGCCAGCATGTCCCAGCACATGACCGAAGAAACGGACATAGGTGAGCGGGCTGAGTAACGACGACCGGTAAACACTAAAAAAGCGATACGTCGTTCCCCCTCTGGTCATTTGATCCAACATCATCACAGCAAAACACGCGATCGTAAATCCGAGTATCACGACCGAATTAAAGGATATTCTCATTTGTCTTTTACCACTATTCATATTTTCCCCTCTTTCACTTATTGTTCCATCCCCATGTATGCTCCTGCACATCACAAGTTTACCACACTGCCGCTTTTTTTTCAAGGCATTGTACACTAAGAAAAAAAACCGTTCGCAAACATTAAAATATTTTCATACCCTACCGCCAGATTGATATTCTGCCCATTGTCAATGCCTGCCGTGCTGATCCCGATGACCTCCCCCTGCATGTTCAAAACAGCGCCCCCAGAACTTCCCGGCGAAATGGGAGCCGTGAACTGGATCATGTCAACATCGCGGATCTTCCGAAATCCCGAAATGATCCCGTCGGAAACCGAATTGAACAACCCGAGAGGACTGCCGATCGCCACCACCTTCTGCCCTCTGGCAAGTTTCTTCCTCCCCCTGTAGACTGGCAGCGGATCCAGTCTCCTCTGTATCCGGATCACGGCCAGATCAAGCGCACTATTGTACTTGATCACTTCGTCCGTCTGATACGTTTCCTCGTCGTCTTCGATACTGACGGAATAAAACCTTCCGCCGGATGCCACATGATTATTCGTTAATATGTACCCGCCCCTTCCGATCATGATCCCGGAGCCTGTACTCGTGATCTCACCACGGTGATCGTGAACCGATATCATGACGATAGAAGACGCGAGCTGCGCCAGTTCCTCAAATCCTTTTTCCACATCAGCAGCGGGCGCGGATACGAGCCGGTTTGCCTTTGCTGCTGCCTTTTTGGCGCACTCCACTGCCTTACCGGCGTCCGCCTTTTGTTCTGCCGTCCTGACAGATCTCCTCCCCGGCCTCTCCGGAATGACTACTCTGACCGGGCGGCTCTCCACCGCGTTCTCCTCATGCACGTACGGGACATATTCCGGCAGCGCGCACGTATCAAATGATCCCAGCACAAGCTTACGGGAAAGGGTCATTAACATTTCCGGGGCGTCCATATCCCTTTCGTATTCGAGTAATAACACGTCGCAGCCGAGCAGCGTCAAAAAATAGTAAAACAGATATTCCTGCTCCTTCAGCACATTTTCGGCCACCACTTTCATGACCGCCCTCTCGTTCCAGCCCGCCACCAGCCCCGCCATCTGTACATCAAACCAGTACATGACCTTAGATACAAAATTGCGGACGATGGAATCTGAAATATTGTTCTTAGTCTTTGCATATATCTCGACCACCTGACGGATCGCGCAGGAAAAAACATCCCCAAACATACCACGGACCGTTACATTTCGAAGCGCAGCCGTACCATCTGCCCGCCACGCATCATATGCGCTGGCGTAAAAGGAGGAGTCCTGGACGCCCGCCAGATTCGGAAGCGCCTTCACACGCATATACATGATATGGCCGTCCGCCATCTCCTTTCCCATTTTCTGATCCATCTCCCGGACGGCTTCCGCGAAATGGAGCGGGACGCCGATGGCTCTTACAAAATACACGTCTCTCCTCGAATGGCTGAACCCGCCCTTGATGCTCATAAATGCCTCGATCGACTGGATTTCCATTATATTATGCCGGTATGTAATCTCATTTCCCATTTTTCCCTTGTCTCCATTTCTGTTTTCTTCTCCTTTTTCCTTCGTATCTGTCAAAAATGAAACAACTTTTCCTACCATTTTTAAACAAAGCGTGATATACTACTTGATACTGGGGCCAACGGGCCCTCCAAATAAGTGAAACAGCTATTTTTTGCAATAGATAGGAGAGATCGCATTGAAAAATAATATTCTTTACTACAGCGTGGGCGCCTTGTTATACTGTCCCGCGAACAAAAAGAGCGTCGCCGCATCCGTGGTACAGGAAAAATTCGGATCAAAATACTCGCTCGCCTTATGCCTCGAAGATACGATAAACGATAACTTTGTAGAAGAGGCGGAGCAGGAACTCATCCGCACGATCCACACGATCTATATCAGTTATCAGAAACACCCGTTTTATCTGCCGAAAATATTTGTGCGCGTGAGAAACGCGTCGCAGATCACCCGCCTGACAAAATCCTTTGGCGACAGCATCCGCATCTTAACCGGATACATCGTCCCAAAGTTTACGACGGAAAACGCCCCCGCCTATATCCAGGCGCTGATCCGGGCAAATGAAGCAGCCTCCCAAACGCTGTACGTGATGCCGATCTATGAGAATATGTCCATGATCGACCTGCGCCGCAGGACCGAATTTCTCTATGAACTAAAGGATACGCTGTCAGACATCGAAGACCTGGTATTAAACATACGGGTCGGCGGGAATGATCTCTGCCACACGTTCGGATTCCGACGGCATGCCGATGAATCCATCCATCAGATCAGACCCATCTCCCAGATCTTTTCCGACATTATTACAGTATACGGCATGGATTATGTCATATCCGGGCCGGTCTGGGAATACTATAACGGCCCAGAATGGGAGCGTGGACTGATCCGCGAGATCAAAGAGGATCAACTATGCGGTTTCACCGGAAAGACCGTGATCCATCCGAACCAGATCCCCGTCGTAAACCGTGCCTGCCAGGTGTCCAAAACCGATTTTAACGACGCCAAATCCATCCTGAACTGGAACCAGAACGCGAACGAATACGTTTCCGGCAGCCTCACCAAAGAGCGTATGAACGAATATAAAACCCACAATAACTGGGCCAGAAAAACGCTGTTTTTGGCTGAAGCGTTCGGGATCTGCGAATAAATAGCGCTACGCGTCCGCTACTTTTTTTATGATCCCACAGCATTTATAGTGCCGGAGCGGATAATACGCGACTGGCACGGACTTATCTTCGGCGAGCCTGAAAACATGCCCCAACTGGGGATCCTTTTGAAAACGTTCATCGATCAGCACTTTCCACGGAACCCTTCGAAGCAGAACCCTCGTCGTTTCCCCGATGCCTGGTTTGACCAGATTGATATCATCGACCTGAAACCGGGCCGCGATCTCCCTCACTTCCTCCATGCCCGAACCTCCGGCCGCATTGCCCGGTTCCGGCGCCTCCCGCATAAACTCGCGTTCGATCGCCTCAATAAATTCATACGACAGATCCGATCCCTCTAACTCTCCATAATAGACAGCCCCGTGGAAATCATCCTCTCCGATGATGTCACTTCTCAAAAATGTACGGCTGACCAACCCGGAAACCGTACAGTTCAGACAGGAACTAGGGATCAGGATATCCTCGTGTGTCCCACACAACGGCGTCACATTCGCGGGATCGGCAATCACGGCGATCTGGGACGATACGCCTTCATACGCTTCTATATCCTTTTTTAACTCGTTTAATATAGCGCCCTTCCCAATCCATCCGTCCACAAACAGCAGCTGCTCCGGCGCATACTTATCCAGCAGGTACTTCATCGCATTGTCATCTATGCCCCGCCCGCGGATGATCGAGATGGAGTAATGCGCTACATCCACCCCGTATTTCCACCGGATATATCTCTTGATCAAAATACCGATCGGAATGCCGGCTCTGGCCAGCGACACCAAAACGACCGTTTTCCCTTTCTGCTCCATGATCTTGTCCGACAGGCGGCCGACTGCCAGCGCTGTCGGTTTTGCGTACAGCGCAAGCGCCTCCCGGTAGATCCGCATATATTTTGGTGTCGGGACATATTCGATCGGCAGCATCTCGCTGTAATGTTTTCCCGACTGGATCAGCCTCTCGCGCTCCTCGGTCGGCTGCGGCTCCACAAGCCCCGTAATATCCTTTAATAAAAGTACCACGTCATCTTCTGAATAAGAACTTCTCACGCTAACACCACCTGACCACTACGACATCATCATTGTTACGGCAGACCGCATGAAGCAGGGAATACAGTCCTGTTTTTTCTCCCGCCGGCGCTTCTGTGACGATCACGACCCGATCATACGGTTCCAGATCATAAATAAATGTCTTCCTCGTTTCGTCATACAGGCTCTTTAACTCATATCTCTCATGCAGCGGATACTCTTCCTCCGTGCTGACGACGATCGGACTTCTCGTCGTGGCATGGCATCTTACCGCCTTCCCTGCCCCCTCAAGTTTCTGTCCGATCAATAGCGCCGGATACATAAACTCTTCGGTGCCGATCACGAGCACGCTCTCACACCCTTCTTTTACCACTCGTGTCCTCACCTGCTCCCAAAGCGATTCACCCGCTTCCCGGTAAGACTGCGCGTCCACGAGCCTCCTTGCGTTCATATACCCGGAAACCCTGATTTCATCCACCCCGGGAACAGTCCCGGTATCACATGCCACATATCTGCCATCTCCCCGATACTGCTCCGCCCGTTCCGCAAATGCTTTATGATCTGTTTTTAATACATAATGCAGCCGTATTCCCTTTTCTGCATACAGATCTGTACTCTCCCTGTCCATGCCATTGAGCAGGGAGAGCACCGAGAAACGGATCGGTTTCGCATACATATTTTCGAAGACAGATATGATATTTAGAATCGTTTTACCCGTCGTCACTTCATCTTCTACAAAGAGGATCCGGTCAATCTCCCCCACCACAGCATCCAGATCGGTTTTGACAAGTTTCTGTTCGGTGGCATGGCTGTGTTCTTCGGAAAAGAACAGATATTCCACACCCGGTATCGTCTCCCTCGTCGTCTGTATGTACTTTGCGCCTAAGCAGATCGCCACCTGCGCTCCGATCGCGGTCGCCGTTTCCGCAAAACCGACGACCAAAAGCGTTTCATCTGCATACTCGTTTTGAACCTCGCCTGCCAGATCTGAAAATAAGTTCAACGCCTTCGTCGGGGACACCGGGACGTGTTTTCCCTGCAGGGGATCAACGACCAGATAGTTTCTCTTTGTATTGTTTTCCCTTCGGGCGATACGAACCAGTTCCGTCTCGTTATACATGTTCTGCTCCTTTATAGAGAAAGGGTGCTTTTTCGCCTGTGCACCCTTTCTCTTGCATTCTTTTAGTTCCAGGCAAATGTCCCATCGTCTGTCCTGACGTCTCCGAGTTCTTTGTAATCAAAACAGCTAAACTCCGCCTGCGTGTCAAAATACGCGTAATCCACGCACGCCATTCCCACAAAAGCGCCAGTGAAAAATCCACCATAACTCTGCAGTACATAATCATCCGAGAGAACGGCCGCATCAAACGTCACCGGTATTTCCTCATAGTTCGTCCCATCAAACGAATATTCGTAAGTATAGCTTTCCTTCCTCACCTTCGCCCGCAGCCACACATCCGCGCCTTCCGGTACCGGAATGGCGTCGTCGCGCAGAAACGACGTGTAATTCCCGCGGTTGCACTCGCCGACCTCGATCACGCGTCCATTTTTTTCATTCCATGTCACAAAGGCAAAGGACCAGTGCTTGTCGTTGTAATAGTTTGTCAGGCCCGCCATCTGCTGATACGAATACGGCTCGTAACTCACCTTTACGGACGCGTCAAAATAAAAGGCCTGCCAGCGCTTGGCCACGAGTGACAGCTCGTGCGTATTGCACAGGGATCCCTGCCCGCGCAAAACAAGTTTCCCGCCGCCGACCGTTCCCATTTCATTGGTAAATGGAACCCGCAGCGTATTCCACTCATCATGGAGTTTTGCCGCTTCAAAATCATCATGCAGCGAATGGTCAGCCGGGGCGTCCGTTTCAATCCCGTCTGCCGGAGCGTCCACATACACGCTTCCGCCGTGGCCTCCCTCGATCCGCGGCCAGCCGTCCTCATCCCAGTACACTTTCTGGATCGCCGTCTCGCGCCCGAGCGTACAGTACCCGCGCGGGTCGATGCACGACTCGTTTTCATGTGTCCACGGACGCCCGCAGAGACTGGCGTAATACCATTCCCCGCCCGGCGTTTCCACGAGCGCGCCGTGCCCCTGTTTCTGTATGCCGAGATACGGCGTATCAAAGTTCGTGATAAACGGCCCGTCCGGCTCTGACTCGAAACTGAGCTCATCCAGCGTCCGGGAGCGCGCGACAACTTCCTGATGGGTATATACCGTCCCGCCCTGCGCGGCAAACAGATAATAATAGCCATTTATTTTATACAGATGAGGTCCTTCCACAAGTTTCACATCCGTACCATTATAAATATTTCTCGCTGTTTCTGGTTTTAATTTCATCGTCTCCGTATCAAATTCTGTCAGCGTGATACCGCGGAACGCATGGTGGTATTCCCGGTGGTCCCACGTCTGCTGCACCAGATATTTGCGTCCGTCCTCATCGTGGAACAAAGAGGCGTCAAAGCCAACGCCGTTGATACGGATCGGATCCGACCACGGCCCGCGTATGTCCTCGGCCGTCGTCACATAATTTACCATGTCCTTAAACGTGCCCTCCGTCACCTTGACATCAGTGTAGACGAGCCAGAATTTCCCGTCCGCATACGATAGATCCGGCGCCCAGATCCCACCAGACGACGGATTTCCTTTCATATCGAGTAATGTCGTGGTGGAAAGAGGCGATGGAAGCAGGTTCCAGTGTATCATGTCTTTCGATTCGTGGAGCCGCACGCCCGGAAACCACTCAAACGTGGAATTGGCGATATAATATGTGTCATCGACGCGGATGATCGACGGGTCTGCATTGAAACCGGGCAGAACCGGGTTTTTTAATTGTTTCATATGGTATGTATCCTCCATTCTGATATGTTCTTCTTTCAGTATATCTATTTTTGAGGGAAAAGGCAATGGAAAAATCTCAAAATC